>JAFDJI010000187.1 GCA_019307545.1 Deltaproteobacteria bacterium
GCATTCGTCGCCGAGCACCAGCGGACCCAGGAGCCTGATTTCGGAGAGGTCGTCTGCGCACTGAAGGGGGAGATGGGCCTCGAGCCGGCCGCCTACATTCCCTCGAGCCTCGACGACGACGAGGTGTGCTGGGCGATGTACTTCTACTGGGTCAACGCGGAGACCGGGGCGACGTTTCCGCTGTCCCCGGAGCTCAACCGGTGGATGAAATGGCTGTACCGCAATCTGCGAGGGCGCGAGTTCTTCGCGGAGACCCTGTCCCCGCGCACCAAGGCCCTATCATTCGCCGCGGCCGCAGCCGCCGAGGTCGCCCTGCACCCGGGTCGCATTCCCGAGTTGGCCCGCCTGCTGCGGGGTGCGCACGGCACGGGCAACCTGCGTTTCAACTACGTGGTCATCCAGCAGGCGCCCAGGATGAACGCCGAACACGGCAAGGTCCAGATCTGCTGGCAGTGCCCGGACGCGGTGATCCGACACGGCCGGCTCACCCCGGTGTGTATCGCCGGTCGGATCAACCCCCTGGGCGAGGGAGTGCCAACAGCCCCCCGCGAGGTCGTGGAGACGGTCTTCGCGCACCTCGGCGAGCCACTGCCGCACCTCGGGTGAGTCGCCGCCTACAGTCGTACCAGCCCGGCGAGGCGTGGCGGTACTGCTACCCGGACAAAGGCAACCTGCCCGACGCCGCGGAGCCCTTCCGCGACTAGGAACGATGCGCTACCTCAATCCCCGGTACACACCAGGGTCTGCGTGGTAGACCCCGGTGGGCTGGAGAGGGTGAACGGCTCTGTGAGGGAGAACACGCCCGAGATCGCGATCGGGTCGCAGCCCGCGCATACGATGCTGCTCCCCGTGAACGCGCCGCTTCCGTCCACGGTACCCGCGAACGTCCCGCTGGGGTCGGCACAGGCGCCGCCGGTGCAGGAGAACGTCCCGGTCCCGGTGTTGGTGCCGATGGGCGTGGTGGTGGTGACGTCGCAGGTGTAGTCGCCGTCGAACCCGCCCACGATGGCCTCGCCCCGACCCACCTTCCCCTTGACCCGTCCGCAGCCGAACGAGCCGATCAGGTCCACCACGCACACCTTGAAGTCGTAGCGCTCCCCTTCCAGGGAGGGCGTGCCGTGCAGGGCGCAGGTGAGCGGCTCCAAGGTGATGCCGAACGGCGGGAATCCCCACCCCGTCTCTTGGACGCAGTGGTAGGGGGGGGACCCACCCGTCGCGTCGGCGATCTGGCAATCGTAGGGCTCGCCCGCCTTCATCGGCGGGCAGTCCAGGATCGTCACCTCGGGGGGTGGTTCCACGATCGTGATCGCGAACGCCGCGGACCGCTCCTGCAGAGGATCATTGCAGTCCACGACGGTGACCGTGAACGGCGGCGTGACCCGCATGGAGGTACCGGGCGCCAGCGACGCCTCACCGCGAATCGTGCCGTCCCCGTCGAGGGTGAAGGGTGGCGGCAGCTCGCCCGACCAGCAGTAGCTTCCACTGCCCCCGGCGGCTTCGAGCTTGAAGCTGGCGGGCACCCCGTCGACCCAGGCGGCCACCGCAGTGGTGATGATGCGCAGGCCGCCGTCGCTCTGCGCACCCAGAGGAAGGCTGTCTTGGTTGACATGGTGCTCGGTGAGGCCGCTGGCGTTGTCTTCGGAGGCGAGGAAGGCGTCGATGTGCGCCTGCAGGTCCGAGGTGGCGGCATTGTCCGGCAGGGGGACCGCGTCGTCGCCGACCCGAGCCGGAACATCGATGGCGTCCCCGTCGTCGAGACCGTCGAGGGTGCCGTCGGCGGCATCGCGGGCCAGGGCCCATCCGAGCTCCCGGGTGGGCACGCCGAGCGTGGCCGCCTGCTGCGCGAGACCCGCCAGCACGATCCCGTACCTGCGGACCGAGCGCACAGACACCGCCATCTCGTCGGCGTTCGAGGCGTCGGCGACATCGGTGAGCACCGCGTCCGCTAGCCCGAACTGCTGGGCGATGGAGATGTTGGAGGACTTCGTCGCGAGATCGACGGGGACGCCCTGGGAAGTCAGGGCAGCGGCGCGCATCGCGGCCATGTGCGAGAGCGCGGTGATCGACAGCGGGTTGAAGTCCTGATCGTCGAAATCACACGACCAGGCCTGCCGCTCGTCATGCGAAGGGTGGGCGACCCAGCCCAACGCGTCGCCCGGGTCGGTGAAGTCGCGGTAGTCGCCGCCAAGCGCGCTGATCAGCACGCACCCCGTCTGACTCGTCTCGAAGCTGAGCAGGCTGAAGTCACCGATGCCAGATGAACTGGCATCCAGCGTGGTTCCTGTCCCTCCGTCCTCCTCGAGTGCCACCAGCTCGATTTCGGCCCCGAGGACCGGCCCCTGGACCAGCACGCGTCCGAAGAAGCCGACCATGGGCTCCGAGCACCCAACGACCCCACACAGCAGCAAGCACATCCCAACCAGAGTCTGACGCATACATCCACCAATCCCCTGTTCCCAGCCTATCATGGGACCTATGGTTCGCTGTCGGACCACCGATTCGGCGAAAACGCAGTTGGATTCGTGAGGGCGATTCGAGTCCCCGCACGCCGGGCGCACGGGTCCCCTCCGCTCGCCTCCCGGACTCGCCGAAGTCACGCAGCGGCGGCGTTGCCCGGGGGCGCGCGGGATCGAACGAGCAGCTTCGGCTGGAGGGTCTGGATGGCGCGTTGTGTCGCTGGCGGACCGATGACGATCGCGTGGACCGCCATCCAGGCCCCGCAGTCACAGCGGAGCGACTCGACGCCGAAGACACGGAAGAGCAACTGCGCCCATGCAATCCATCGACCGCGCCACTTCGACCGGTCGCGCTCGGGGCGCGTCCGCGCCGTGTGCAGACAACCGCGCGCTAGGGCCTCCGGTGGCGTCGGCACGATCTGCGACCGCCACGCTGCGTTTCCGACAAACGGCCGAGTAAGTGGGCAGGTCCTCCGGTTCTTCCACGTAGTGGACGGAGGTCTCGCATTCGTGGGTCCACGCGTCGCAGATGGGGGCGTTGGATGGGTCCGCGCAGTCCACCTCGTCGTTCGTGCAGCCCGTGGACGGGTCGCACGCGTTGTCGGTGCACAGATCGCTGTCGTCGCAGTCGACGGGGCCGACAGCGCATTGTCCGCGCGCGCAGCTGTCCGCCGTGCACGCGTCGCCGTCGTCGCAATCCGTGGCCTCGAAACAGCACTCGCCCAGGAAGTCGCTCGGGTGGTTCACCAGGTGGGCCTGCGCTGCGCTCTCGTTCACACGGATGGTGTGAAAGCCGTCTGGATCGTCCGTCGGGTAGTGGCAGACGTCGACCATCGGACCGGGTGAGGCGCCCGCTGCGGACACCCACGCGAACCACAGTGCCGACGCGCTCAGTAGCTTCGAACCCATTTCCCCTCTCCGTTGTTCGCGTGCCCCACGCCGCGGGCCCCAACCCGCGCGCCTCCGATCCTACGAGGGCTCGGCCCGGCGTGCCTGGGAGGTCACCTGTCCATTGCCCTGGATCGGCTGGGCGTGGGGAGGCGCGGCGATCGTGCACGTCACATCGGGCACGGCGTATCGCTGAGTCGCAGGGCGATGCCGGGGGCCAAGGGACGGGGTTCCGCATCCACGACGACGTTCCGGATCGGGCCCGCGAGAACCACAAAGCCCTCCCCGATGCGATGCGAGGAGGGCCAAGTGGCACGCCGCCGTCCACGGACCAGTGCGCCCGGAGGCCGTTGTGTCAGTGCACGGAAGCGGGCAAAGGCCTGGTTACGGGGACCACCCGACGCGCCCCACCCACTGCTTCGACGTCACCTGCCGCGCACCGCCCCGAGTGGTGTTCTCGCATACATGGATGCGCCCGCTCGTTCTCCCGGTCCTCTCCTCCCGCGGGCCTACACTGGCGTTCCCAGCGCTCCGTGTTCCCAGAGGATCCGGAGGCCGATGGCAATCAGGACCAGCCCTCCCAGGGCACAGGACCCGCGTTCGAGCCGTTCGACAGACCCCACGAGGCGTCCGAGGTGGAGACCCGCCACGGTGAAGGCGGCAGCGACGAGGCCGATGATCAGCGCGGGGAACCAGATGGAAACCTCCACCATCGCCAGGGACAGCCCCACGGCGAGCGCGTCGATACTCGTGGCGACGGCAAGGACCACCAGGCTCCAACCTCGGGTGGGGTCGACGCGCTCACCCGGCTCCCGGTCGCCCCGAACCGCTTCGAGGAGCATCTTGCCGCCCACGAAGGCCAGCAGAGCGAAGGCCACCCAGTGATCGAAGTGTTCGATCCAGGGCCGCACGGTGAGCCCGCCGATCCACCCCAGGATCGGCATCAGGGCCTGGAACAGCCCGAAGTGCCAGGCCAGTCGAAAGGTCTGCCGTGCGGTGACGTGACCGAGAAGCAACCCCGCAGCCACCGAGACCGCGAAGGCGTCCATGGCGAGGGCAACGGCGATCGCGATGATCTCCAACAACTCCACGATGCCCCCGGGGTCAACCTCTGGTCACCATGCTCGCGGTCCGCCATATCTCGCGGATCGGGCAACTTGCACGGTGCGGATCCCATCGTTATTGAGAATGACATGCAACAAAGGATCGCCGCCGACTGCGCCCTCTGCCCTCTGGAAGCCCGCTGTGTGAGTCGTTTCCGCGCAATGATCACCGAGAAGGGGATGAGGTTCACCAGAGAGAGCGCCGAAATATTGCGAGGCAGCTGCAGCACCAGTGGCCATTTCGTCGCAGAAGGCCTCGCGGAGCGCGTCGGCGTCTCCGTCGCCACGGTCTACCGGAACCTGCCCTTGATGATGGAAGCCGGGATCATCCGGCGTACCGTCGACATGCCGGATGGCCGCGGGGCCTATGAGCACGTCTGGGGGCGCGATCACCACGACCACCTGGTGTGCGTCCGCTGCGGCGAGGTGGTGGAGTTCCACTTTCCGGCACTGGAGGTGCTCCAGGAGCACGTGGCGCGCGAGCACGGGTTCACGTTGATGGATCACCGCATGGAGCTGTTCGGCGTATGCCCACGATGCCATGCGGAAGCGCCATGAGCCGGCACGACATCGACGAACTGCGCTGCCGGTGCGGGAGCCTGCTCGCCAAGCTCGTATCCGGAGAGGTCGAGCTTCGTTGCCGTCGATGCAAGCGCGCCGTCACCCTGGAGCTGCGCGGCGGACCCGACGGCTGCCGGGTCCTGGTGGCGCGCTGCGGTGACCACGAGGAGGTCCTGCCCCTGGCCTGATCCCGAGCAGAACATCATCGAGCGGCCAGCGACCGGAGCGTCCCGAGCCCGAGCATCACACCCCGACGGGGTCCAACTCGGGCTCTCGTCGTTCCCAGGAGAATCTCGTGACCTGCAAGACCACGATCGCATTGCTCGTCGCCACCCTGCTCGGCCCCCTGGCCCTGCCCGCCGAGGCGCGTGCCGATCGACGCATCTTCGCCCAGACCTACGGCTACGCCACCCTGCCGCAGGGGGCCAAGGAGCTCGAGCACTACGCCGATGCGGGCACGTTCCACCTGACGGATCCCGGAGACCCCGATGCCGGAGAGAAGCTGGTGGTGGATTGGAAGCACCAGCTGGAGCTGGAATACGGCATCACCAACCGTTTGGACCTGGGCATCTACCAGGTCTTCCGCCAGAAGCCCTTCGAGGCGTTTCGCTACGAGGGCTTCAAGGTCCGTTCCCGCTACCGCTTCGCCGAGGAGGGCGCGCTGCCGGTGGATGTCGCCATCTACCTCGAGGTCGCCTGGTACGTCGACGAGGTGGCCATCGAGCAGCGCCTGATTCTCGCGCGACGCATCGGCCCGGTCGAGGTGGCGACGAACCTGAAGGTGGAGCAGGAGATCGAGGGCGGCGCGGTGGAGGTGGTCCTCGCCCCGATGGGAGGCGTGGGCTGGCACGTGACCGACGCCATCGCGCTGGGGGTGGAGTACCACGGTCGCACCGCCTTCGAGGGGGGCACCGGCAGCCCCTTCACCCACCACCTCGGTCCCGCGGCCTCGGTGCGGGCGCGTGGGTGGTACTGGACCGTGTCGGCGCTCCCCCGCCTGGCGGGCGACGACAGCCGGCCTGAGGTGATGGTCCGCAGCCTTCTGGGACTGCTCTTCTGATGGCAGCGCACGCTGCCTGGATCATGGCCATCACGACCTTTCTGACGGCCTGTATCCCGGCCATACCACCCGCCGCGGGCGCAGGAGGGGCGCCACCCGGTGCCCGGTTGGTGCGCGCCCGGTGCAATGCCTGCCATCGCCCGCCGACACCGGACCGCCTCTCCCCGGGCGACTGGGAACCCTTCCTCGCCGGCCACTACGTCGACCTCGACGAGGGAGAACGGGAGGACATCCTCCAGTGGATGTCGACTCCACAGGCACTGGGAGACGACTGACCGAGACCGTCGGACCGGGGTGAACCCCCCGGCGCCTGTTGGATGCCGGCCGCGCAGTCGGTGACCCCTACGACGCCGAGGTGGACAGGCAGAAGAAGAGGTCTCCTTCGGGTAGCGGAGAGCGAGGTGAGGTGGGCGAAGGGGCGTCTGGTTGCAGGAGCCGCGTCGCCGCGCCGGGGACAGGCTGCGACCGGGCTCGCGCGCGCCGGCCACAGGCTCGGTGGGTCACTGGGCAGGGCGAGGGACCGCAGTACGTGACGGGTGACGTAGCGAGGGCATCTACGAGACCGGATCAGACTCGAGTCGGCCGCTTCTACCCCCCGAGTGCCTTTCCGGAAGGCACAGGATCCAACGAAAATGCCCGCCGAAGCAAGGGCTCCGGCGGGCAAGTGGTACCCCCAAGGGGACGAGGCCGATGATCTCGACCCGCCTGTCATGCGGATCCACGAAGTGCCTGTACGGGTCGGATCGGCCTGTCCGTCCCCAAACCCGTACAGGTTCCCGTACAAGTGGAAACGCCCAGAGGGCCCTCTACGAGAAGGGGATCTCTGACGTTCCCGCCTTGGAGAACAGTGTCTCGTAATGATCGAGGTTGTGGCGGACCAGATGGAGGACGGCTTCC
>JAFDJI010000829.1 GCA_019307545.1 Deltaproteobacteria bacterium
GGGGGGCGTCGGTGGTCGACTTGGAGATGAGCGGCGTGTGCGTGGCGACGATTGGATTCGTGTGGCTCCACAAGCTCCGGTTCGCAGGAAGCGCAAGAGAGGTCGCGGTGTTGGCGCGCGAGGTGTTGATCACCACCGCCTTGTTGTTGAATGGGCTGTTCTACGATTCGGTCGTCATCTTGTTGAGCCCCTGGCTGGACCGATCGTGGCGTCCGATGGCGAAACGGTCTTCGCGCGACCTCCGTTTCGCCGAGTGCTTCGCGGAGATGCTCCCAAGCACCTGCTTCGGCGCGGTTCTCCTTGCGGTGGGTGTGCTCATCGCCCCAAAGTGGGCATTGCTGACCAGCCCGATCCTCGCCAGCTTCCTGCTGGGCAGTGTGTTCGTGTACACGACCGCCAAGGACGGCGGAGCAACGCCCCTTCTGTCCCGAGACCAGTGGGACCCGGTGGAGGGACCTCAGGCGGTGGAGCCAACGTAGGCCAGCCAGCTAGAACTGGATGGTGCGGTCGGTCTGGTCCATCGAGGCGTAGTGCTGCTTGTCGGCGTAGAATTCACGCCACAGTCGCAGGTAGCCCTCGGTGACCTGGTCCGGCGTCATCTGTGCCGGCTGGAACACCGCGTTGGCGTCGTTGTAGCGTGACCAGTCGCGGGTGAGGATGCGGTCCTGCTCCACGAGGGCATCCCACTGCGGGGTGCCGGGGTAGGGCGTGGAGATGGCGAACTCGGCCTTGCGAATTCCAGATACCTGGGCGAACTCCAGCATCCGGTCCACCGTGCCCTCGTCGTCCTGATCGTTGCCGAGGAGGAAGGAGGTGTAGGGCTCGATGCCGACGTCCAGGGACTTCTTGATGGCGTCGATGCCGCGCTGCCAGGCCTTTGGGTCCTCTCCGGTGAAGGCCTTCATGGTGATCGGGTCGAAACCGCCCACCAGGTAGAACATGTTCACCCCGGCCGTCTTGGCCTTCTCGAGCACCTTGCGCGAGGTGATCTGGATCATCGGCATGGAGATGCCGATGTAGCTGATGGACGCGGTGCGTTCGTTCTCGATGATCCAGTCGAGCAACTCCACCAGGCGCCGCCGCCCGGAGTGTCCGGGGAACCAGCTGGTGTCCTCGGTGAGACAGGCCCGCTTCCCGGCCCGCTCCAACTGCTCCAGCTGACCGGTGACGTGCTCCATCGTGAAGCAGCGCAGCTTGCGGGTCATCGAGTAGGGGAGCACGCAGGCGTGGCAGTTCAGCGCGCACCCGCGGGAGATCTGGAGCGGGTAGTCGTCGGGCTGATACCGCTCGCCCTCGTTGTTGAAATACACGGAGAGGTCGGGGAGGGGGAGACCGGTGAGGTCCACCTCGTCTTCCGCGGTGTAGCGGGGCCGCAGTGTGCCGGCGCCGAAGTCGCCGAGGAGCGGGCCCCAGGTCGCTTCGCCCTCGCCGACCACCACGGCGTCGACGTGGGGTTGCACCTCGTCCGGCATCATCGTGGGGAAGATGCCGCCCGCGACCACGGTGTTCCCCTGTGTGCGGAAGTAGTCGGCAAGCTCCATGCCGCGCTTCGCGGCCCCCGTGAAGAAGGACAGCGCCACCAGGTCGGCGTCGGTGGGGGTCGCCGCGTCCTCCACCCGGTCGTCGCGGAACTCGATCTCCCAGTCGGGCGGGGTGATGGCCGCGATGGCCGCGATGCCCAGGGAGGGAGAGCCGAGGTACTCGTTCATGGGAACGTACTCGAGCAGCTCCGGGTGAGCCTCGGCATGCCGCTGGAAGCGGGGGTAGACGAACAGGATCTTCACGGTGAGGCTCCCTCGTACAGGGCGGTGGTGATGGTCTCGACCGGCGCTGGGTCGGCTTCGAGCTCGGCCGCCGCAGCCCGGGAGGCGGCGATGTCGAGCCACCGAGCGGCCAGGGCGAGGGCGGCTGGGGTGCCCACGGCGGTGGACCGGCCGACGGTCGCGTCGATGGCCTCTCGCAACATCACCAGCTGCCCGAGCCGATGGAGTTCTCGGGCGCGGCGGACCAGGCGGACGCCGTGCCGCTGCACCAGTTCCTCGCGGATCCCAGCGACGCGCGCCCGGTAGGCGTTTGCCCGTTTCGCCAGCGCCGGATCCACCTCGTCCATCCAGGTGGGTGGTCTCCGGGGTGCCAGGGCCTCCAGGCTTCCCATGTGGGTGAGAAGCACGTCGTTGGCGCCCTCGAAGATGCGGGTGATGCGGGAGTCGCGGAGCAGCAGGGGTATGCCGGTCTCCTCGATGAACCCGGAACCGCCGTGGAGTTGGACCGCGGTGTCGCAGATCTCCCAGTTGGCATCGCTGCAAAGGACCTTCGCCGCGGTGGAACGGAAGATGAGGTCGACGCCGTCCGCCAGGTTCGTCCATGCGATGTCGGCGACCTGGTCGCGCACCACCTCGAGCTGGCCGATGGGCTTGCCGAACTGGTGGCGGGTCTGCACGTGGGCCACGGTGGCATCGATCGCGGCCTGGGCCGTGCCGATGCACCCGGCCGCCATCGCAGTGCGGCCCCACGCCAGGACGTGGCCCGCGTGGGCCGTCCCCTTCCCGGGCTCGCCGATCACCCGGTCCAGCGGGAGATCGAGGTCGTCCAGGTTCACGGTGGTGGTGCTGGAGCCCCGCAGTCCGAGCTTGTGCTCTTCGGCGCCGACCTCCAGGCCGCGATCGGCGCGATCCAGTAGCACCAGGCTTTGGCCGCGCCGGGCGCCACCCAGGCCTGGAGAGGCGGCGAGGATGGTGTAGACCCCGGCCAGGGCGCCGTTGGTGACGAAGATCTTGGTTCCGTTCACCCGAAGGCGGCCATCGACCTCGACGGCCCGGGTGGCGATGCGCTTGAGGTCGCTCCCGGCCCCGGCCTCGGTGGCGGCGAAGGCCGCGAGCCGGCTGCCGGCGGCGAGATCGGGGAGGTACTGCTCCCGCAGCGCGTCGGGGCCGAACTCCACGAGTCCGCGCGTCCCCAGGCCCAAGTGCAACCCGACGGTGGTGGCGGTGGAGCGGTCGTGCCGCGCCAGGGCAGCGACCACAGAGCACACGCCCTGTTGGCTGAACCCCGCGCCGCCCCACTCCTCCGGGATCGAGACCCCGAACAGCCCGAGATCGGCCAAGTCCTCGATCACCTTCCGGGGTACTTCGCCCTCGGCATCGATGCGCTCGGCATCGATGTGATCCGATGCATACCGGTCGATGCTGTCCACGATTGCATCGACCATCTCCGTCTCGTCGGGATCGGCCCCGAGCGCGGCGATGCGTACGAGATCGCTATGCATTGGCCAGATGCCGCCTCGCCATATCGAAGACCTGACGCACGGTGCGGACGTTCATGGCCTCCTCGATTTCGATCTCCAGCTCGAACTCCTCGTCCAGCATGCCGATCAGCTCCATGGCCGAGACCGAGTCCATCCCCAGGTCCACGAACAGGTCGTCGTCGATTCCGATCTCCTCGGGGGCAACCGCGGAGACCTCGAAGATGATCTTGAGGATTTTCTCCTCGAGTGCGTTGTCGGATGTCATTGCACCAGCTCCGTTGGCTCGGGTGGGAAAGGGGGGTTGCCCAGGTGCGCGGGCAGGGGCCAGCGGCGCGCGCTGCGACCTTGTGCCGGCGCGGGCGAACCGCACAGCCTGCGCGGCCGCGGTCGGTCGAAGCCCGACCCTTAACCTGTGCAAGACGAGACGCACGCCCTGCCGATTCCGGCCCACGGGGCGGAATTTGCGACCAGCTGCTACGTTGGGGTGCTTTCGGGAGTCATCGATGCGCATCCGGGTGGCGTCCCCACTCCTGGCCTGCCTGCTGCTCTGCGGATGCGTCGGGTTTCCCTGGGGTCAGGACCCGGAGCAGCCGGGCACCACCGTCTCCATGGACTTCGCCGGGGGCGGCTTCTACGACGCGCCGTTCCCCAGCGACCACCGGCGCTACCCCGACGGCACCGTGCGCATGGCGGACTACCCGAACCCCGATGGCGTGGAGCTGATCGACCTCGTCATCGATCTTCTCGACGGCGAGGTGGACGGGTTCGGTCTCACCAGCGGGCTCTACCTCCGCAC
>JAFDJI010000188.1 GCA_019307545.1 Deltaproteobacteria bacterium
GGAGATGCCGTCGTCGGTGGCGTGGAACTCCAAGCAGAAGACCGGTTGACCGTTTTCCGGTTCCACCGATGGTTCCAGGGTCCCCTCCCGGAGCGCTTGGACAACGGACCACAGCACCCGGTAGGGACCGCCCGCCGTCCGGGTTGCCGGGATCTTTCCCTTCTTGATCCACTTCAGCACCGTGTCCGCGGTCACCGAGAGCAGATTTGCAGCTTGTCCCGTCGAAAGGTGATCAGCAGGGGGCATGGGCGGTCACTCCGATGCACAGCCTATCATCCCGAAGCACTCCGGGCCGATCCGACGACCTTCCTCCCCGAAGGACTGGTCAACGGCCCTCCCCGAACCCGCACACGGCAGGCATCCAGGCCAGGCCGTCGCCATACCAGGCGGCGAGGAGCACCAGGAGGGGCGGGACTCGCAGGGGGTGGGACAAGCTACTCCAGGGGCCTCCAGTATTCTGCCTCCCGGTCGCTGAGCTTGTGCTCCAGGATCAGCTGTTGGATGCGCTGTATGTCGACATCCCTCGGCCCGCCCAGGGTGTCCTGTTCCGGTGCCCGGGTGGAGAACATCGCGCCTACCACCAGGAGTGCCGCCAGGGCGACTCCGATCATGAAGGGCCGGTCCACCATGGGCCGGAAGGAAGGCTGCCCAGAAGACGGGGGCCGGACCGGGCCCCGAGACGGGGGAACGGTCGCGGCGCAGCGATTGCATTGCAGGCAGTCCAACTCGTCCCGGGCAAGCACCCCGAGGTCGCACCGGCCATAGGTGCGTCGGGGAAGCCAGCGCCGGGCCAGACCCACCCGGTTGCCGAGCGATACCAGGGCGCCGACCGGGCACAGGTAGCGGCACCAGAACCGGAACACCACCACCGAGCCACCGAGGGCCATTGCGAGGAGCACCAGCGGCCACCCGGAGGGCCAGCCGGCGAAGGCGTGGGACAGGGGGTCGAAGGAGAGGAACGCCCGGTCGGACGTGAGCGCGAACCCGGCGAGGGCGAGGGTGAGGATCCCATACTTCACCGCGCGCGCGGAGCGGTCCACTGGCCGCGACACCTGTCGGGTCAGGCCGAGTTGCCCGATCCACTCCTGGAGGGCGCCAAACGGACAGAGGGTCGAGCAGTATGCGGCTCCGAACAGGAGCGTGAGCAGCCCGATGCCAAACACGAGTAGCATCGCCACCGGGCTGCCCAGGCCGGGGGGATGCCCGCGCAGGATCCCCGCCAAGGTCTCCAAGGAGAGCTGGGTGTTCAGCCACCATCCGCCCACCACGGCGTTCGCCGCCAGAAAGCCGAGGCGGACCCACCGGGAGCCACGCAGGAGTACCCACACCCCGAGCGGAAGGGCCAGGAGTAGGTAGATCGCGCCCCGCTCCAGCTCGATGTGCCGCCCAGAGGCCTCGGGGCGGGCCACCGGCAGGCCGAGCACGGCGCGTCCCACCTCCGCGCCCACCGCGTCTACGGTAGCCAGCGCCGCACGAGCAGAGATCGTGGCACCCGTCACCCCGTCGATGTCGCCCCCGTCCTCCCGGAGCGCGAGCGGTTCGCGCACTGACCGGCCCACCACCCGGGTCACCCACCGAATGACGTCGGCCACGTAGGCCGGAGTTTCCCGCGACTCCAGGATCTCCACCCGCTGGTAGACGCCGTCCGCGCCGATCACGAGCACCAGGTTGATGGGCCCGGCGTATCCCTGGATGTCCTCGCGCACCCCCATGGTGGCGAGGATGACGTGGTCGGTGCCGACATCGGCGACACCGCCGCGGTAGTGCGGGAAGGGGTCGTCAGCGAACAGGTAGCGAGGCGCCCCGCCCAGGGTGATGAGCTCCAGCCGCTCGAAGGTGAGCTTGGGCCTGTCGAGCCGCGCGGCAGCGATACCGCCCACCAGGAGGGCTGCAACCGCCACGCCCGCCAGCAAGTACCCCAGCCCGGGGCGTGGAAACAACGAAGGGCGAACTCGGGTTCGGCTCTGCCACCGGTGCAGCCAGCCTACCAGGCCAACCGCGCTGTCCTCGCGCCACCGCACCCGCCACCACTGCGCCAACAACAGCACCAGCACCACTCCCTGCAGGGCGGCGAGCAGCGCGCAGGCGCCGGGCACCCCCAGCAGCGGGACCACCCCCACCCCCACCACCGCCGCCCCCACGGCGCCTCCGAAGTGGTCCGCCGCGAACAGGGTCCCCGCGGGATGTGTGTCCCCGTCGAGCACCGCGGCGGCCGCGGGGAAGGCTGCACCCGAGACCAACCCGGCCAGCGCGAACATCAGCACGAACCCTGGCTCGGCCGTTGGACCGGGCGGCAGCGCGTTCAGCCCCAGGGGCAGCGCGGCGGCCAGGCCCCCGATCAGCGCCAGGGCGAGCATGGGGCTGCGCGCCAGGCGTCCCGGGCCCCGGGCGGCAGGCGGGTCCAGGCGTGCCGTCGCCCACCTTCCCGCAGCGGCACCCACGGCCATCCCCGCCAGGAGCACCGCATTCATCAGGCCGAGCTTCCCGAACAGGGTCCCCACCCGCGCTTGGAAAGCGAACAGGAGCAGTATCCCCAGGGACAGGCTGGAGAACCCTGTGGCCACCAGCATTGTGGAGGCGAGCTGTCGCCCCTCCCGGGCGGGCTCCGGGTTTGCCCACAGCAGGTGCACCCGTAGGATCAGGAAGACGAGGAGCGGGATGCCCCATAGCCAGGCGCCGGCCGCCCGCGCGCCGTGCAGCGCGCGCACCCACCCGCTGCCGGCGTAGCGGCCCTGCACCAGCAGGTTGAGGGTGTAGGAGAGGGGATGGGCATCGGTGTTGCGCAGCACGCCCCCCACCGGGTCGGGCTTGCGATAGGCCTCCTCCACGAAGGCCGTGCGGCGGGGATCGATGAGCGAGGCGAAGCCGGCGTCCGGGAAGGCGCTGCGGTGCGCGAGGCGCGCGTGGCGGAGGGCGAGCGCGTGCGGGTCCGCCGTCACCACCCCCGGCGACGGCGAGGCGAAGAACCGGCTCGGGTCTCCGGGGAGTACCACCACCTCCGGGAACACCGTCTCCAGCGTTGCGAGCACGCTTCCGCCGTAGGCAGCCAGCTCTGCGCCCAGGAAGTTCTCACCCGAGAGCACCTGGGTAGCGACCACGCCCGCGGGGGAGAGCGCCCCGGCGACCTGGCGGTAGAACTCCTCGGTATAGAAGCGGTTGGAGGCCGCGGTATCCGGGTCCGCGGTGGCCACGATCACCAGGTCCCACCGTCGGTCAGCGGGTGCGGCGAGCATGGCGCGGAGGTCACCCATGTGCACGTTCACCCGCGGGTCCTCCCGCACCGCTTGCGCCGCCTCAGGGAGGACGGGACCGAGGAACCGGTGCGCCACCGGGTCCGCCACCACCAGGTCTACCTGTTCCACGGCGTCATAGACGAGCAGCGTCTGGACCAACTCCTCGGAGCCCTCACCGACGACCAGCACGCGTCGCGCGCCGGAGGACTCGGCCATGGCCAAAGCCGCCTCCTGGGGGGCGTCCACCGGGTCGGGGTGGGAGGAGGCCACCTGGCCGTCCCGCAACACCACCACCTGGCCCGGGAGGCGGGCCACCGCGTAGCGGGCCTTGGGGGTGTCGCGGGCGTCGAGTAGCTCGGCGCCCGGGAGGAGCCGCTGAAGGTGGGCCGAGGCGAAGCCGGTCTCCACCCAGCGGCCTCCACCAAGGAGGAGCACCAGGCACGCCACCCCGGCGGCGATGGCGAGGGCCGCGGTGCGGCGTTCGAGGATGGCTGCCGCCACCAGCAGACCGAAGGCACCCAGGGTCGCGGTGGGAGAGCCGCCCCACATCAGCGCCACGGTGAGCCCCGCGCCGCCGAGGAAGCTCCCCGCGGACTCCCACGCATACAGGGAGGTGGCCTCGCGTTCCGTTGCCCCCGCGGCGAGCGGGAAGATGAGCCCGGTGAGGAACGAGGTGGGCGCGTTGAGCAGGACGGCGAGCAGCACCAGCGTCTCGAGGGGAAACACCTCCGCGGGTCCCACGCCCCCGAGCGGTCGCAGCCACTGGAAGGCGAGGAGCTGCACCAACACCGCGGGGAGGTAGGCGAGTGCGACGTAGCCGACCGCCCGGAGCGGCTCGGCGAGGCGCATCGCGGCGAAGCGGCCCACCAGCGCTCCCACCGCGACCCACAGCAGCCAGGTCGCGAAGAACACGCCGGTCCCCAGCTCGTTTCCGTGGAACGCGACCAGGATCTCCCGGAGCACAACCGTCTGCGCTGCGAGGCTGAAGGCACCGGCCGCGAAGACGACCAGCCTCTGGCGCATGCGTCAGAGCCCCACGTGGGGGGTCACCTGGGCCTCGTAGACCTCGATCCGGGCACCTTCGAGCGCGGCGGGCGGCAGGCCCGCCTTACGCAGGAGGCTCAGCAGCATGGTGTGCCGGTCCCAGCCCTGCTCCGGCCCCACCTGGGGCAGGTAGGTGGCGTTTCGCAATCCGCTGGAGACCACCACACCGTGTCGGCCGACCACCACCGCCTCCGGCCCGGGGACCTGCCAGGTGGGACCGAGGAGGGACACCTCCACCTCCAGTTCGGGAAGCTCCTCCGCGGATACGGGGGGGAAGCGTCCATCGTGGATGGCCGCGTCCACCGCGCGTGAGGTCACGGCCTTCCACACCGGGCGGCGGGCCTTGATCTCGCCGATACAGCCCCGGAGCGCGCCATGCTTGGTGAGGGTCACGAACGCTCCAAGCTCCCTGGTGGCGTCCTCGGGGAGCGTGCTCGGGTCGACGTCCAGTGGCCTCCCCACCTCGAACCAGTGGACCAGCGATTTGCGGGCCAACTCCAGCAGCGCGGTGGCGGCCTCCTCCGAGACCAGCCGCGCCCCCCCGGTCTGGGGGCCGCGCCCCTTCCAGCCGGGACCATCGATCCGCGCCGCCAGGTAGGAGACCGTGTTCGACCAGTCGCCGGTGATCTCGCCGCTGGTGGTGTAGGAGAGCTCGGTGGCCTTCGCGCCCTCGGGAAGGAGCGCAGCGAGGATCTCCAGCGGGTGCCGCCCGCACACCGTAGCCCCGGTGCGCGCGATATAGGCGCGGAAGCCGTCCGGATCGCCAGCCGCGACGGGTTCCCAGGCCCCGTGGTCCAGGGCGCTCAGCTTCTCGGGGAGGTCGTCCTCGAAGGGCCGGTAGTCGAAGCGGCGGCCGTAGTGGGTGAAGTCGGTCGAGACCACCACCAGGTCGCCCGGACCCAGCTCGGAGCGAAGGGCCTCGGCGATCTGCTTCGCCTGCTCGGCGTCCAGCTGTCCCACCAGGATGGGGACCAGCTCGAAGGCGCCCAGGGTCCGCTGGAGCAGAGGGAGCTGTATCTCCATGGAGTGCTCGCCCCCGTCGTCGCGGGTGATCCACTGCAAGCCGGGCTTGTCCGCGATGCGGGCTGCCGTCGCCAGATCGATGGGCAGGTCGCCGAGGGGGGTACGGAAGGCCTCCTTGTCGTACACCGCTGCCCCCGAGAACCCGAAGCGGTGCGATGGCCCCAACAGCCACACCCGATGTACCGGGCACCCACGGACCTCGGCGTAGGCAAACGCCGCGGTGGGGCCGGAGTACGCGTATCCGGCGTGGGGAGACACCAGAGCCATCGGGGTGGTCTCACAATCCCCGGTCGCGCCCGTCGCGGCCAGGAACCCGTCCACCTCTGCAGCCAGCTTCTCCGCGTCCCCGGGGTACCAGCTCCCGGCCACGGCTGGCTTCCGGACATCCTTGTAGGGACCTTGGGCCACCCGGACTGGGAGGGGCGGCGGGGTCGGACGTTCGGACATCACCACCTCGGACACGGGCTCGGGGGGGGGCTCCTGCGGCTGCTGGGCGCAGGCGGCCACGCCGAGGAGCACAGCGAGCACGGATGTGCGAAGCAGCGCAGGGAGGAGGTCATCCGGCGAAGCGCGACGGTTCATGTAGCTCTTCCTCGTCGAGCGGGACCACCCGGAGCACCGGGCCTTCGGGCCCGCCGATCTGTACCAGGGTTTCGGGGCCGCGACGCCCGAGCACCCGCCGAAACGCATGGGTGGCGGCCCAGGTTACCGCCAGGGCGATGCCCAACAACCTCAGGAACGCGCGTCGGGTCATCCCCACACCCCCGCGACCGGCGTGCCGCAGTTCGGGCACGCCGCGCCAACCTTGCCGTTCTCTGCCGTGTCCACCACGACCTCGAACGCAGTGATCCGGAATCCCACCCGCCCGATGAGCAACTCCCCACACTGATGGCACCAGGTGTGCTCGGCCGGACTCCCCATGACGTTGCCCACGTACACGTAGTGCAACCCCGCCTCCACGGCGCGGTCCCGGGCCCTCTCCAGGGTGGACTGGGGGGTGCGGGGCAGGTTGCGGAGTTGGTAGTCGGGGTGGAAAGCGGTGAAGTGCAGGGGCACCTCCGGGCCCATCTCGTCGCGCACGAAGGCGATGACCCCATCCACCAGGTCGTCGTGGTCGTTCACCGTAGGGATGAGCAGGTTGAGGACCTCCACCCACACCCCCTCCTCCCGGGCGATGCGGAGCGTGTTGAGCACGGGTTCCAGGGTGCCCTGGCAGTACTCCCGGTAGTGCTGGTCGGACATCGCCTTCAGGTCGATGATTGCGCCGTCCACCACCTTGCACAGCCTTCGGAAGGGCTCCGGATTGATGTACCCGGCGGTCACGAGCACGTTGCGAAGCCCCCGCTCGCGGCAGGCCACCGAGGCGTCGTAGGTGTACTCGTAGTAGACCAGCGGCTCGGTGTAGGTGTACGCGACCGCCTTGCAGCCGCTTCGGGCCGCCAGTCGCGCCACCTCTTCGGGCGGAAGCTCGTGGGCCGGCACCTCGTCTGGGTTCGCCTGGGAGATTTCCCAGTTCTGGCAGTGGTTGCAGTGGAGGTTGCACCCCACGGTGGCGAGGGAGAAGATCGGCTGCCCCGGGAGGAAGTGGAACAGCGGCTTCTTCTCCATGGGGTCGACATGCACGGTGACCGGGTAGCCGTAGGTCACCGCGACCAGC
>JAFDJI010000189.1 GCA_019307545.1 Deltaproteobacteria bacterium
GAAGATCGTGGTGGGCCGCGAGATCCCGTTCCCCACCTCCTCGGGCCTGAACAGCCTCGGCCAGCCGGTGGTGAGCTACCAGCGCGAGGACGTCGCCACCGAGCTGACCATCACCCCGCGCATCAACTCCTCGAACGAGGTCACCCTGGAGGTGACCGCCACCGTGTCGGAGATCGAGGAGGACAGCCAGGGTCTGGACGTGAGCCAGGCCGGGTTCATCACCTCGAAGCGCGAGATCGAGACCACCGCCCTGGTGAGGGACAACCAGACCATGGTCCTCGGCGGCCTTGTCGGCGTCACCGACACCGAGGTGGAGACCAAGGTGCCCATCCTCGGGGACCTCCCGCTGCTGGGTGCGCTGTTTCGCGGAAGCAGCACCATCGCGCGTCGCACCAACCTGATGATCTTCCTCACCCCGCACATCATCGAGACCGAGGCGGACATGCTTGAGGTGATGCGCATCAAGCAGGCTCAGCGCGAGGAGTACATCCGCCGCTTCCACGGGCGATCCATCGACGAGCAGATCGAGGAGATCGACAAGCTGCTCTCCTACTCCATGAACCACGTGGATCAGCCCTCGATGTACCGGGGCCCGGTGTCCTTCGACGACACGGAGATCGAGGGGGGGCCCTTGAGCGACGAGACCCGCCTGGCCTTGGAGGAGGCCATCGAGGAGTCCCGGGGCGGAGCGCCCGGCGAAGGCGCGGGCACGCTGGAGCCCGAGGAAGAGGGCCCGGTGCTGGTGATCCCGGAGGAAGGCCTCCCCGAGGCGCCGGACGACCTCGCCGTACCGGCCGAGGAGGAGTAGGCATGGCCGTGCGCCGGGATCCCATCGACGTCACCTTGCGCCGGCACGGACTGGGCGTCGAGGTGCTCTCGTCGGCGCGCAGCCTGGCTGAGAAGCAGGGGATCCCGGTAGGCGAGGCACTCACCCGGGTGGCGGGCGTGGACGCCAAGGCGCTGGCCAATGCGCTGTCCGACCTGTCCGGGCTCCCGGTGGTGGAGGAGGTGCCGGACGAGTACCTCCAGCCCGAGTACGTCCTCGAGCTGCCCCTGACCCTGGCTCGCGAGGTGGGCATCCTCCCGATGTACCTCGCCGATGGGCAGGTCGTGGTGGGGCTGGCGGACCTGTCCGCCCTTTCCGCCCTCGACGACATTCGGGTGCTCCTCGGCCAACCGGTCCGGCCGGTGTTGGTGCCCGCGGACGTGCTGCAGAACGCCATCAACCAGAGCTTCGACAAGGCGAGTCGGAACGTTTCCGACGTGCTCGACGACGTGGAAGACGAGGACATCGGGGGGGGGGACGACCTGCTCCTCGACGGGGACGCCGACCTGCTCGACGACCCCAACGAGGCGCCGATCATCCGCTTTGTGAATGCCCTGCTCACCCAGGCCATCAAGCAGCGCGCCTCCGACATCCACATCGAGCCCTTCGAAAAGGACCTCCACGTCCGGTTCCGGATCGACGGCGTGCTCTACGAGGAGATCGAGCCGCCCTACCGGTTCAAGAACTCCATCGTCTCCCGCATCAAGATCATGGCGGGGCTGAACATCGCCGAGAAGCGCCTCCCGCAGGATGGACGCATCCGTCGGCGCATGGGGGGCCGGGAGATCGATTTGCGGGTCTCCACCGTACCGGTCCGCCACGGTGAGCGCGTGGTGATGAGGATCCTGGAGAAGGGGGAGGTGTTCGACCTGGACCGGATCGGGATGTCGCGGGAGACCCTGGAGATCTTCCGGGAGCTCATCGGCAGGCCGCACGGCATCCTCCTGGTGAGCGGGCCCACCGGTTCGGGCAAGTCGACCACGCTCTACTCGGCCATCGCCGAGATCAACGATCCGGACAAGAACATCCTCACCATCGAGGACCCGGTGGAGTACGAGCTGAAGGGCATCGGGCAGGTCCAGGTGAACCCGAAGATCAAGCTCACCTTCGCCTCCGCCCTGCGCAGCTTCCTCCGCCAGGATCCAGACGTGATCCTGGTCGGCGAGATCCGGGACGTGGAGACGGCCGCGAACGCGGTCCAGGCCTCGCTGACCGGCCACCTGGTGTTCTCCACCATCCACACCAACGACGCGGCCGGTGCGTTCGCCCGGTTGGTGGACATGGGGGTCGAGCCGTTCCTGGTGGCTTCGTCGCTCATCGGGGTGTTGGCCCAGCGCCTCGTGCGCCGGCTATGCCCTCACTGCAAGGTCCGCTACAGCCCGTCGGACATCGAGTTGCACGACCTGGGCCTGCAGAGAGACGCCATCCGCGGGGCGGTGTACCGTGCAGTGGGGTGCGAGGAATGCAATGGACATGGTTACCGGGGCCGGGTGGGCATCTTCGAGTTCCTCCCGGCGTCGGAACCCGTCAAGGACCTGATCATCTCCGTCGCCGATGCCGGGCGCATCTCGCGCAAGGCGGTGGAGTTGGGCATGAAGACCCTCCGCGACGACGGGATTCGCGTCGCGCTGGAAGGAGTCACCACCTTCGACGAGGTCCTCCGGGTCACCCGTGAAGACGTCATCGAGGTCTAGGGATGCCGGTCTTCGAGTACAAGGGCTTCGATGGGGGTGGAAAGGCGGTCTCGGGCATCATCGACGCCGACAACCCCAAGGTGGCTCGGTCACGGCTGCGGCGGCAGGGCCTGTTCCCCACCGACGTGGACGTCCAGACCAAGGAGGGCAGCAAGGGCACCGGCTTGAACCGGGAGATCGAGTTCTCCCGCTACTTCCAGTTCATCACCGTCCGCGACATCGCCACCCTCACCAACCAGATGGCCACCCTGCTCGGGGCGTCGGTCCCCATGTCGGAGACCCTCGCCGCGCTGGTGGACCAGACCGAGAAGACCAAGCTCAAGGTCGTCCTGTCCCAGATCAAGGAGAAGGTGAACGAGGGGTCGAGCCTCGCCGAGGCGCTGCGGGAGCACCCCAGGGTGTTCAACAACCTGTACGTGCACATGGTGCGCGCGGGAGAGCGGACCGGCGCCCTGGACCTGGTCCTGCGCCGGCTGGCCACCTTCACCGAGAACCAGGTGAAGCTGCAGGGGAAGGTGCTCGCGGCGATGGCCTACCCGATCCTCATGTCCTTCGTGGGGGTCTTCATCCTCATGGGACTGTTTTGGGGGGTCATCCCCCGGATCCGCTCGCTGTTCGACTCACTCGGTGGCGAGGAGGGCCTCCCGATCCTCACCCGGGTGGTGTTCGCCTTCGGCGACTTCCTGATCAGCGGGTGGGTCTTCGTGCTGGCGGTGCTCCTGGCCGCAACGGGGTTCGGCTTGTGGCGCTGGATCCAGACCAAGCGGGGCCGACGCTGGTTCGACAGATTCAAGCTCAACATGCCACTGCTCGGGTCCATCAACCGGGTGGTGGCGGTGAGTCGGTTCTGCCGCACCCTGGCCACCCTGCTCGCGAGCGGGGTCCCGATCATCACCGCCCTCAACATCGTGCGCGACGTCGTGAGCAACGTGATCCTCGCCGAGGCCATCGACAGGGCATCCGAGAACATCCAGGAGGGGCAGTCCATCGCCGCACCCCTGCGTCAGTCCGGGGAGTTCCCCCCCATGGTGACCCACATGATCAGTATCGGAGAGCGGACGGGGGATCTCGAGCCGATGCTCACTGCGGTAGCCGACTCCTACGAGGAGCAGGTCGACTCCACCATGACGGCGCTCACCTCGATCCTGGCCCCCCTGCTGATCCTCGTCCTCGGTGGGGTGGTGTTTCTCGTCGCACTCGGCCTGCTGATGCCTATGATGAACATCTCTTCTCGACTCTCTCAGATGTAGGAAACTGGAGGTAGGACAATGGACATCAAGGACAGGATGCCGCGCCGGCGCATCCACCCGGGCCGCAAGACCCGGTCCTGGCGCGAGCGGCTGCATTCGCGCCGTGGCATGACCCTCGTGGAGGTGATGGTGGTCATCGCCATCATCCTTACCCTCATGGGCATCGTCGGGTACGGCGTGATGCAGGTGTGGGAGAACTCCCGGGTAGAGACCACCAAGCTCCAGATGGGGCGGATGATAGAGCGGGTCCAGATCTACCACGTGAAGCACAAGAAGCCGCCCACCTCCGGAGAGGGGCTGGCGGTCGTCTACGGCGACGCTGCGGTGCCCCGGGATGCCTGGGACAACGAGTTCATCTACCTCTCCCCCGGCCCCGACGGGTCGGACTACGACTTGATTTCGTATGGGCGCGACGGTGTCGAGGGTGGCACCGGTCTCGCCGAGGACATCCACCTTTCTGACATGCTCAATTGAGCCGAGGATCTGCAATGCTCCACCTACGACAAACCGCCCGCCACGGGCATTCACATCGGTTCAACCTCAGGGGAGGGTGGCGCGTGGCCGCCCTGGCCGGCGCCGTGCTCGCCTGCACGTCGCTGCAATTCGGAGACCGACCCCTCCCTGCGGGCGGTCCGCACCCAGTTCTCCTACATCGCGGACCAGATCCGCATCTACGCGTCCGAGAACAGGCGGCCCCCCTCCCCGGAGGATGGTCTGGCCCTCCTGTTCGATGGACAGGTGCCCAAGGACCCGTGGGGTCACCCGGTGCTCTATGAGAGCCCCGGCCCCGGAGGCATCGCCTTCGACCTCGTCTCCTATGGTGCCGACGGCGTCCCCGGCGGAAAGAAGGAAGCGACCGATCTGCGTTGGAGCGAGCTCAAGTGAAGCTGGATCGCCGGCGCGGTGGTTTCACCGTTCTCGAGGTGATGGTGGTCATCGCCATCCTCGTCGCGGTCATCGCAGTGTCCGCGCCGGCGGTCGGCAACATCCTCGCCCTGGAGCAGCGTCGCGCCGCCCGGGACCTGGCGCTCACCTACGAGCGGCTTCACGACGAGGCCGTCCTCCGCAACGTGACCTTCCGCATCGCGTACCACCTCGACGGGAACTACTACACCGTCGAGGTGGGCGATCCCGACACCCTCATCTTCGACGATCCGGAGAAGCGCGAGGAGCACGAAGAGGCGCGGCGGGACAAGCTCTCCCGGTTCAACGATGACGAGCGGGCCGAGGCCATGCGGGCGGAATCCCGCTTCGAGACCATCGAGACCTGGCACAAGCGTCGGATCGACCTCCCCAACGGCACCCTCTACGGCGGGGTGTACACCCCGCAGTACGAGGACTTCGTGCGGCCCAGCGGGGAGGAGGAGGAGGACCCGGAGGAACCGCTCGTCGTCTACAGCTACCTGTTCGCCAATGGGTTTGCGGAGCCGACCGTGGTGCAGCTCGTGGAGGCCCGGAACCCGGACGAGGGGTTCACGGTAGTGGTGGAGCCGCTGTCGGGGCGGGTGCAGCTCCACGGCGAGCTGCTCGAGCACCACGACGTGTTCCGCGACATGCCCGACGAGGGGCCGGAGATGCCGCATTGAGACCCCGCAGACACGCCGGCTTCTCGCTCCTCGAGGTGATGGTCGCCCTGGGCATCCTGGTGGTGAGCTTCGCCATCCTGCTGGAGACCATGGGCTCGGCGGCCCTGGCGACCCGAGAGGCGGAGCGCATCGTGACCGCAACCCAACTCGCCCAGGAGAAGCTCACCGAGGTGCAACTCCTGGTGGAGCAGGAGGGGGTCGAGGAGCGGGACCGCGGCGAGTCCGGCGATTTCTCCGACTTCGGTGACGAGCAGACCAACCTGGAGTTCGGGGAGGGGTTGGACGCGTACTCCTACGAGTGGACCGTGTCCCAGATCGACATCGGGCTCGCGGGGGACATCGCGTCTCTGGCCCAGCAGCTCGAAGGGACGGGCCTGCTGCCCGAGGCTCCCGAGGACCAGGACGGGCCGAACCTGATGGACCAGGCCCCCGACCTGGCCTCGCTGGGCATCAGCAACGACATGATCAGCGAGATGCTCGGGCGCTACATCCGTGAGATCCGGGTGCGGGTGTGGTGGGGCGACGACAGCGAAGAGGCCGAAGCGCTTGGCGATGAGGTGATCCTCACCAGCCACATCACCGACCCGCGTGGCGGATTCCTCAACCTGGGTGGCGAGGAGGGCGGCTCATGAGGGGTCGTCCCTTCGGATCCCGGCGTGGCATGACCCTCCTCGAGGTGATGGTGTCCCTCGTCGTCATCGTGGTGATGATGGTGCTCGCGCTGCAGGCCATCTCGAATGCGCTCGAGATGCGGGACCTGCTGGAGCAGAGCGACGCCACCACCCGCGCGGCCCGAGTGGCGCTGGGGAAGCTCCGCCGAGAGGTCCAACTCGCGTGGCTCACCCCGCACCGCGACGCGGTGAACACCTTCCAGACCGTGTTCGTGGCCGTCGACGACAGCCCCGACCGCATGTACTTCGCCTCCCTGGCCCACCAGCGCCTGTACCGGGACACCCGGGAGTCCGATCAGACCGAGATCACGGTCTGGGCCGAGCCGGCCCCCGGCCGAGGAGCCGGGTACATCCTGTACCATCGCGAGGCGCCGCGGGTCGACGAGGAGCCGGACGAGGGCGGAACCGTGCTTCCCCTCGCCCACGATGTCCGCTCCTTCGAGGTTCGCTTCCTGGACGCCCAGAAGGACGAGTGGGTGGATGAGTGGGACACCCGTTCCACGGATACGCCCAACCGGCTGCCCCGGGCGGTGCAGATCGGCCTGGTGCTCATCGGCCCCGACCCGCTCGACCGCGACCGGACGGTCGACCTGCCGTTCCTGACCACGGTGGTGCTGGAGTACGCCGAAGCCTACCCACGGGGGGGGCTACCACTCGCGGTGGGGGCTGGCGGTACGGAGGGGGGGACCGCCGGTCGGGGCGCGCGGGAGCTTCCGAGCCGTCCCAGTAGTCGTTCCGGTGGTCGCTCCAGAGGGGCGCCGACGTTGCCGGGGAGGCCGCGGTGACCCGGTTCCTGCGTCGGCTGTGGGTCGAGCTGTGCCGGCCGCGCGGCATCGGGCGGCACCGGTTCTACCGGGTGGGTCGCTCCTCGCGGGCGGGCATTGCCATGCTGCTGGTGTTGACCTCCCTGTTCTTCATGATGGTGGTCGTCACCGAAATCGTCCACGGCGCCTCGGTGCGCATCCAACTCGCGGCTCACCAGCGCGACGAGGCGATGGCCGAGGCCCTGGCCAACACCGGCGTGCAGACCTACCGCCTCATCCTGGTGGCCTCCAAGGGGATCGGGCAGCAGTTCGGCGCCATGATGTCCCAGTTCGGGCTCGGCGGAGACACCCTGTGGGAGATGGTGCCCTTCATCAACACCGGGATGATGCGCATGCTCCTCGTCTCCGGGAGCGGCCTGGACGAGGAGGAGGTCGAGGAGTTCGAGGAGGAGGGGCTGACCGACGAGCAACGCGCGGAGAGCCGTGAGGCGAAGGCCAGCTCCTCCAAGCGGAACTTCCTCGACTTCGACGGTGACTTCTTCGCGGAGGTGACGGACGAGGACCACAAGGTCCACGTCGGCTCCTTCCAGGCCACCTCCTTCGCGGAGCTCCTTGGAGACTACCGCGCCATGCAGCTCTACAACCTCATGAGCGGGGAGGAGAACGACCAGTTCTTCTACGACGAGAACATCGATCGGTGGGAGATCATCGGCGACCTCGCCGACTGGACCGACGCCGACGACGACCGGGTGTACCGCGGCGGGAGCGAGCTGACGCTGTACCAGCGCCTGGAGGACCCCTACCGCCCGAAGAACGCGCCCTTCGACAGCATGCAGGAGGTACGCCTGGTCAACGGCTGGCACCGGGACGACATCTGGGAGCGGTTCGGCGACCACCTGACCATCTACGGAGGCGGCAAGATCAACGTCAACACCGCCGGACGGGAGGAACTGCTCGCGCTGCTGCGCACCTACGTCACGCCGAACACCCCGCAGTACCTCGACCTGCTGCTCTCGGAGATCAACATCTACAAGTCGCTTGCAAACTACCCGAACGCCCAGAGCTTCGTTCGCCACCTGGAGTCCCTCGGCGCCACCGTGGACTCTCGGATGCAGAACGCGATCACCAACGAGTCGAGCGTGTTCCGCATCACCTCCACCGGGCAGGTTCGCGATGCGGTGGTGACCATCGAGGCGATCGTGGACTTCAGCGGGTCCTCGCTCGGGAAGATCACCTACTGGAGGGTTGACTGACGTCATGCCCCGCCTGATTGCCATCGACCTTGGTACCTACGCGGCCAAGGCTTCCGTGTACCTCCAGGCCGGACGTCGGTCCGGGATCGAGGGACAATATGCTGCCGCGGTGCCCCAAGACGGCACCGAGATTCCCACCCTCGGCGATCGGCTCCTGGCCCTCGACGCCCTGCTGGACGAACACCCGGAGTGGGCCAACCCCGGCAACGAGATCGGGTTGGTGTGGCCCTCGGCCTTCGCGTCCCTCCGGTCGCTCACCCTGCCGTTCTCGGATCGGTCCCAGGTGGAGCGCACCCTGCCCTTCACGGTGGAGGGGGAGGTGCCCTTCGATCTGGAGGACATGGTCCTGGGGTGGCGGCCACTTTCCCAGGACGAACAGACGCATGCCGTGGTTTCGCTGGTGCGCCGCGAGTTGCTTGGTGAGTGGCTGGAGGCGCTCGCGGAGCGCGGCCTTGACCCAAGCACGGCGTACCTGGACGGGGAGCTGCTCGGGTACTGGGCGCGCTCGGATGACGTCCTGGCGGTGATCGACGTCGGTCACGCACACACCGTGGTGACCCTGACGAGCGGGGGCAAGGTGCTCTCGGTGCGGTCCATCGACGTTGCCGGGCGGAGCTTCACCCTCGCCATCCAGCAGGTGCTCGGCTGCTCATGGGCGGAGGCGGAGGCCCACAAACACGGCGGCGATCTCCCACCGGCGGTGCAACAGGCCACGGACGGCCAGATGGGATTGCTGCTGGCGGAGGTCCGTTCCACGCTGATCGCAGCCGAAGACCGGCTCGGCGTGGAGGTGGAGCATGCGCTTCTCACCGGTTCGGGCGCGCTGCTGGAGCCCCTGCCCAGCTACCTGGCTCAGGATCTCGGCATCTCCATGCACCGGGTCACCGACGAGGGCGGGCAGGTCGTCCCCCCCTCCTTCGCGACCTCCACGGCCCTGAACATGGTCGAGGCAAAGGGCGTGCCCCGCGACGCCATGATCCAGCTCCGCCTGGGCGACCTCGCCTACAAGGGTGGGGTGAACGTGCTGCGTGCCGTGATGGTGTACGGCTCGGCGGGGCTGGTGTTCTTCCTGATCGCCACCGTGGTGATGTTCGTGGTGCAGTACCGCAGCCTCGCCATGGAGCAGTCCGAGATGACAGAGCGCATCCGCACCACCGTCTCCAGGACCTTCCCCGACGTGCAACAGGCGAGCCTCAAATCCACCACCCAGGCCATGGCGATCGCGTCCGAGCGAACCCGGGACGCGATCGCGCGGTCCGAAGTGTTGGCGGACACGACAGGCACCCCGCCGACCATCGACAAGGTGTACGAGCTGACCAAGGCGTTCCCCCCGCCCAACGAGGTCACCGTGGAAGTGTCCGAGCTCACCATCACCCCGGCCACCATCAGCTTCACCGCTGAGACCGATGGCTATGCGCCCGCCGCCCTCGTCGAGGAGTCGCTCCGAAAGCAGCCGCTGTTCAAGGACGTGGCCAAGGGCAACGACCGCAAGGTGCGGGACAAGGTCTCCTTCACCGTCACCATCCCCCTCACCGGGGATGAATCCGTCGAGGAGGAGGGCTGATGGCGAACCGGGCGGGTGGTGGCAACGGCGTGTTCGGACTGATGTGGGCTCAGCTCGACAGCCTTTCCCCGAGGGACCGGAAGCTCTTGGCTGGGCTGCTCGGGTTCTTCGGGATCCTGTTCGTGATCATCGTGGCGCTGACCCTGCGGGGACGGCTCAACGACAAGGCCTCGCGGGTGGTCGACCAGAAGGAGAGCCTCGAGACCATCCAGATGCTCGGCGAGGAGTACGTGGTGGCTGCCGCCCGGATCGAGGCGGCGGAGAAGCGGCTCACCGAGTTCGGTGACCAGCCGCTCTCTGCCTACTTGGAGAAGACAGCTTCCGCCCTTGGTATTGCCGAAGAACTCTCGGTGAACAAGCAGCAGACCGAGGTGGTCGGGGGCGTCGAGCAGACCAAGTACAAGGTGGACCTGCGGCGGGTTCACTACGACATGTCGCTGAACTTCGTCTTCGACATCGAGACCTCGGGCTACCCGCTCCGGGTGGACTCGGCACGGTTCAAGGCGGTCAAGTACAAGGGAGAGAAGTTGGTGAGCCTCACCTTGGAACTCACCGCCTACACCCTCCAGGAGAGTGGATGATGAACCGCGGGCTGGCCGTCCTCATCGGCGTGTTGTGGTTCGTCGTGGTGTTCCTGGTGGCGTTCCGGGTGACCTTTCCGTCGGACACCCTGAAGGCACGCGCCACCTACGAGGTGCACACCGCGTCCGATGGCGCATTGGCGCTGGACATCCGAAAGCTGTCTCCCTGGTGGGTCGGGCTGAAGGCGAAGGAGGTGAGGCTGTACTCGGTGGACGCGCCCGGGGAAGCCGGTCCCGAGGAGATCCTCAAGATGGACGTGGCGCGGGTTCGGGTCGCCCCGTTCAGCATCTTCGGTTCGCCACACGTCCGGGGCGGGCTCCAATTCGGTGACGGAGACCTGACGTTCTCCACCGTGCTCCAGAAGAGCGAGCGCGGCCAGTATGGATTGGCCGACCTGAAGGTGGACGGGTCCCGCTTTCCCATCTCCGCCATACCCCCCTTCCAGGGCACCCAGATCAAGGGCACCGGTACCCTCGACCTGTCCGTCGACCTCCTCGCAAAGGAGGGGATGCGCAAGGCCGAGGGAAGCGTGACCCTGTTCGGCCGCGACCTCACGGTGGAAGCGCTCACCGGTGCCGGCGCTGCCCTGGGGTTGTTCGATCTGTTGCCGGTGTTCGTGGAGGAGATCGACCTCCGGCTGGAGATCACCCAAGGGAAGGCGAAGGTGGTGCGCGGCCGGCTGGTGTCTTCCATCGCCGACATCGACCTGTCCGGCGATATCGCCCTCCAGGACGACCTCGCCCGCTCCCGGTTCCGCCTGAAGGCGGTGCTCGATCTCTCAGAGGATGCAGCGCAGTTCGGTGCCCTCATGCGCTCGGCCAAGTGGAGCGATGAGCGGTACTACTGGCTGCTCAACGGGGTCTGGCCCCTGGTGGTCCCGCGCCCCGACCGCGAGCGGCGCGCAGCGCCTACAAGGGTGGACCGCAGTGGGACGGCCGGCGATGACCAGGAGGATGCCAAGGAGGCCGCTCCCGAGACCCTGGAAGCCGTGAGGGAGGCGCGGGAGAGGCGGCGCGAGGAGCGGGCTGCCCGACTGAAGGACCGTCGCGCCGGTGGGGTGGACGATCCCCGGCGCATGGTCGGCCCCGCGGTCAGCCGCCCCATCGAGGGCAAAGGCAT
>JAFDJI010000830.1 GCA_019307545.1 Deltaproteobacteria bacterium
CGTGAGCGGGACCATGGCCGGTCTTGCAGGGCCGGAAAACGTAGCGATCGCTACCGTCTCCCCGGGCTGGCGCGGCTGGGGGACCGGCACCCGGTCCGTGCCCCAGCGGCCCGTGAAGGGTGACGGTGTGGTGTTGGCCTCATCGGTGGTGCGCACCCGAGTCCCCACCGAACTAGGCGTCTGGCCGGACGAACGCCCGGTTCAGGGAGCGGCTCGCCGCGTACTCCCCATCGGCGAGGGTGGCCACGACCCGACCCCCGGAGTCGACCAGGGTGGCGTCGAATCTGCCGCGTGCGGTGTCCTGGGGATGGTCCACCTTCAGGTGGCAGGTCAACTCGCCCCGAAGCGGAGCGAGTTGTCTGTATTCGCCGAGGTAGGTGGGGAGCGCGGATGCGCCGCGCTTCTCCCGCACCCAGAGCAGCATGAGCTGCCACAACCCGTCGAGGGTGACGACATCGGTCACCCAGGCCTCTCCGGGGGCGCCCAGAACCTCGGGGCGCGATGTACGAATGCGGGCGACCATGCCCTGGTCGCTCATTCCCTCGATGACCTCGATGCCGTGCATGCATGGCCCGTGGAACAGGAACTTCTGGTAGGCGTCCTGGAGGGGGTACGGGTAGGGTTCCGTGCCCAGCCCGTTGGATCCGAGAAACACCTGGGTTGCCGCAGGGGTGGGAGCCAGATCCACCGTCCCCCGGTAGTGGACGGTGGGGCCGAGCTTGCCCGGTGCGCCGACCAACTCGAAGGTCAGGCTCTGCCCGCGTGGGATTCGGGCCTCGGCCTCGGTCCACCGGAGACTCACCGGAATGGACCCATTCTCGACCACCACGCCCTTGAGCACCGCGAAGTCTCGGGTGCCATGGAAGTGGAGGTCGGGGTAGGCGGTGTGCGCGGCTTCCGCCATCCACTCCAGGACCATCATCGCGGGCAGAACGGGCTTTCCGTCTATTCGATGGTCGCGGAGGAATGCATCTCGCGCGCCGTCCAGGGTGTGGTCGACCTGGCCCGACGCGGCGAGTTGGAGATCGCCGAGCGCGGGCCCACCCAGGACGACCTCCACCGCGGCACTGTCGCGCTCCAACTCCTCGCAGAACAGACGTGCCCCCACCTCCAGGGGGATGAGCGTCATCCCGCGGGACACGAGCTGTTCTCTCAGGGCAGGGGTGACCATGCCGGCCTCCCATGGCCCCCAGGCGAAGGACTTCGCCCGCACGCCGCTCCGCGACAGGGCGAAGGCGTGGCGGGTGAGCACCTCGTTGGCCATCGCGTAGTCACACTGGCCGATGTTGCCGTAGCGCCCGGCTACCGAGGAGAACAAGGCGACGAAGCGCAGGTCGGAAGGTCGCACCGCGCTGGCGAGGGACGCCCATCCAGCGACCTTCGTGCCAAAGACCCGGTCGAATTGCAGGTCGGTCTTCTCCTCCACCCGCTTGTCCGCGATGACCCCGGCACCGTGAACCAGTCCGCGGACCGGACCCCATAGAGCGACCGCCTCGGCGACGGCGGAGCACACGGCGTTGTCGTCGCGTACATCGACCGAGCGGTACAGGACCGGCACGCCAAGGGCGTCAAAGGCGTCCAGGTTGGCCCGTATCTCCCGTGTTGCCAGGACATGGGAAACGGCGCGTTCCAGGTCCCTTGGGGTGGGTTTTTCGCCCTGGGCGCGCGCTGCGTGGAGGCAGGCCGTCATCAACGCGTCGTCTTCGACGCCTTGTGCCCAGTCGGGCTCTTCCTCGAGGGTGGACCGACCCAGAAGCAGCAATGCGGATTGCCACCGGCGCGCCATCTCCCGGACGACCGCCGCGGTGACACCCCTGGCCCCTCCCGAGACCACGACCAACTCGCCCGGGGCCACCGGTGCATCGTCCCCTGCATCCGGGAGCGCGACGGGAAGCGCTTCGAGTGTCACCGGCCAGACCGAGCCCGTCAGGCCCACCTCGACCACACCCCGATCAAGGGTGATCTCGTGTGCCAGCGCGTCCGCGTCGAAGGCGTCGGGGTCGAGGTCGACCGCCAGGCAGCGGGTGTCCTCCCATTCCAGGTCCAGGGTCTTGCCCAGTCCCGCGAGGGCGCCGGAGAGAGGTTCCCCGATGAGGCGCTCCACGCCGAAGGTGCCGCCGAGACCGCTGACGGTGGCGAAGAGGGTGCGGGGTCCGACCGCTCGCGCCAGCTGGAAGGCGTGGTGGACCGCGCGGACCAGGTCGTCACCCGATGCTCCGAGCGCCGCGAGGTGGACGATGCTGTCGGGGATCTCCCCGTTCACCGGAAGCCAGTCCGCCTCGACCTGCACGGCGTCTACGCCCGCCCTGCCAAGCGCGTCGATCAGTCGGGTGCCCAGGCCCAGGGCATCGAGAACCACCCCGAC
>JAFDJI010000190.1 GCA_019307545.1 Deltaproteobacteria bacterium
CCTCCGGGTCGTGCCTGGCGTGCTCCGCAGGGTGGCGACTAGCACTACTTGATCACTCCCGTGAACCCGCTCTGCGGGCCGTCTCGCGAGCGGTGTGGCGGCGGTGCACGGCCGAGGAGGTGCTGCCTACAGAGCGGACAGTAGCCGAGCAGGCCCAGCAGGTGCGCTTGGAGCCGCCGGCGGACGTTGGCGAGACTCGGCGGCGGGCTGAGGGGGGAAAAGCGCCTGGCTCGTCACGAGGAAGGTCATTGCGGCCATGCAGATGGTGAGGTGGTGGTTGAAGCCGGTCCAGGTGCGGCCTTCGTAGTGGTCGAGACCGACTTGCTGCTTGCCGTCCTGGTAGTCGCGCTCGACACGCCAGCGGAGCTTGGCGGTGATGGCGAGTTCGGCGAGCGGTGTGTCGGCGGGTAGGTTGGACAGGAAGTAGTGAGTGGGGGCGTCCTCGTCAGCGGGCCACTCGATGATGAGCCACTCCTCATCCCCGGGTGCCCTGCCGGCAACCGCTCTGTGGGCGCTGCGAACCCGGACTGCAGCGAATCTCGACGTTCGCGGGTTCTTGGCGCCGGGGCGCAGGTCGACCGGCGCCCAGCTCGCCGCCGCCAGTTCCTTCGCGTAGTCGCGAACCTCCACGGGTTGGAACTTCCCGGGGAACCGTAGCGTCGGCGTAGGGCCCTTGCGGCTCCGGGGCTTCGGCGGGTCCGGTCCCTCTCCAGCGCGCCAGACCTTCACGGTGCCCGACACGCCGACCGCGTAGTGTAGGCCCTTGGCGGCGATTCCTGCCCGGAAGCTGGTGTCATCCCCGTACCCAGCGTCGGCGAGCACCACCGAGGCACCCACGCCCGAGTCCAGGATTCGCCTGACCTGCGCCAGGGCGATCTCCGGCTTGGTCCGGAACGCGACCTCGTCCGGAATCCCTGCCTCCTGGCAACGCTCCCGATCCTCGCACCAAACCCTCGGCAGGTAGAGATCCATCTCCAAGGCGGCGCTCGCGTCATGGGAGGCGAGGTGCGTGCTCACGATGATCTGGCAGTTCGTCACCTTGCCTGCCGTGCCCGTGTACTGCCGCTGCACTCCCGGGGACTTTGTCCCCTTCTTCTCGATGCCGGTGTCGTCGATGATGAGCGCGAACCCCGCCGTGATGGCGGCAGAGGCCACGCCGTAGAGCCGCTCGCGGACGGCACCGTCATCCCACTCGGCCAGATAGCCGCGGTTGATCCGCTGACGCAGCGCGTCGGCGTCAGCCTCCGTCTGTGCTAGCTGGAGGCCGCACGGCTGGTGCGTCTTGCGCCGGATGTCGTGGAGGCGCGCTTCCACGCAGGTTCCGAGGTGCACGCGGGTCCGCGCCTGGTGCATGCAGCCGTCGAAGAGCCACCACGAGAAGGTCGGAAGATCCGAGCAAAGTGCGTCGAGGTCGAGGTTGGTGTCCATGCCCGCGTTAGATCACAGGCGGGATCCGCCGTCAAGACCAATCAAGTAGTCCTAGAAAACCGTCTCGATCCCCACGGTCACCGAGCGCTCCTCGCCCTCGATCTCTTCGGGGTAGCGTGCCACCCCCTGCGAACCGGCGTTGGCATCATCCCGATAGATCCCCGTGCCCCACTTGGTGTCGGTGAGGTTCCGCAGGGTGATGTGGACGTCGAACCGTTCGTGTTTGCCCAGGTCGTGGACCCGGACGCCCGCGTGGAGCAGGGCGAACCACTCTCCGTCCCGCCGCCCCACGTTGGGTCCCCACTCGACGCGGGGTCGGTAGCTGTAGGCCTCACCCCACACCACCCCGGTCAGGTGGCTGGTGGGGTTCACCTGGAGGAAGGCCTTCGCCATGTGAGGCGGGAACTCGTATTGGAGTCGGTCGGCGTAGGGGCCGGCGTCCGTGGAGTAGCGGGCCACGGTGAGCGCATAGGTCCCCCCGAACTCGAGGATGGACACCTCGCCCCGTGCCTCGGCTTCCCCCCCGGTGATGGCCAAGGTGCCGGGCAGGTTCTGGTACTCGTTCGGGGGGGTGACCTTGTCGATCTCGTTGTGGAGCACCGAGTAGTATCCATCGATCCGCAGCGTCACCGGGGGCACCGGGGTCCAGGTCGCCTCGCCCTCGACGGTGTCGATGCGCTCCGCCCGAATCTCTAGGTTGCCACTCGCGAACTTGTAGTCGCCAGTCTCGTCGTCCACCGCCGCGAGCACGAGGGTCTCGCGGACATTGGGTTGGCGGAAGGCTTGCCCGTAGAGGAGCTTCATCGTGAGGTGTTCGCTCGGGACGAGGAGCAACCCCAGGCGAGGCGTGATGCTGGGTTTGAACACCTCTGCGTTCGGATCGTCGCCGTCGTTGGCGGGCACCCGCATGTCGACGCGGCCACCCGCGGTCAACTCCAACTCCGGCAGGGGGGTCCAGGCGTGCTGGAGGTAGAGGAACAGGTTGCGCAGCTTGCCGCTCCCCGCGAACTCGGTCTCCTCGTGCTCGTGGGCGCCGTCGACGTACTCGCGATCGATGATTCCGGGGTTGTTCTCGTCGCCCACCACAACCACGTTCTCGAGGCCCAGACCAGCGACCGTTATGTGGTTCAGGCCAGGGCGTGCCGAGAAATCGACGCCGGCCCCCCATCGCCGGGTGTCCTTCTCGGTCTCAACGGTGGTGAAGTGCTCGATGGTCTCGAACTCGTCCGGACCCACCTCGATGGTCTCGTAGCCCTGGTGGAACCAGTAGGAACCGGGGTTGTCGTGCCGGTGCGACCACCCGTAGGGCGTGATCGCGAGGTCCCGGGTCACGTCCCAGGTGTACCGGCCGTGGAAGAAGGTGTTGTGGTAGTAGAGCCCGAAGGCGTCCGGGTCCTTGGCGAGCGCGTCGTTCGGGTCGTCCACCTCGCTGATCAGGAACGAGTGGCGGTAGTCCACGTGGTGGAGTTGCAGGGCGAGACCCTCCAATTCCACCCGGCCCCCTACGTTCACCCCGGTCTTCTGGTCCTGCCCCTGGATGTCCCGCCGGCCGCGGGGCGTGATGTCCAGCCCATCGCCGAGCTGGCTCAGCAGGCGCACGTAGGCCACCGCGGACATGTCCAGGCCGCCGGTGCGGGTGTGGCCGCCCACGGTACCGGTGAGGTCGCTCCGACCGCGCGACCCGGCGACCCACCGCACCCGGCCCCCATCCAGGTCGCTGGCGTCCCAGGTGACCACGTTCAGGACCCCGGCGAAGGCGTTGGTGCCGTAGATCGCGGAACCCGGACCCTTGATGACCTCCACCTGCTTCACGTGAGAGATGGGGAGGAAATCGTCGACGAAGGCGTGGGTGTACACCCCGTCGTACCAGGGGATCCCGTCGATGAGGAGCAGGATCTTGTTGTTGTCGGCCGAGACGATGCCCCGGAAGGTGGCGATGTCGCGACCTTCGTGGGACTTCCACACGTAGATCCCCGGCAGGTCGCGCAGGAGCTCGGATAGGGTCCGGTAGCCTCGCTCGCGGATCTGCTCCGCGGTCACCAGGGTGATGATGCCGGGCGCCTTGCGGAGGGTCTGCTCGTACTTCGATGCGACGGTGACGATCTGTTCGTCGAGCTCGAACAGCTCGCTCTCGTCCGGCTCCTCGTACGGGTTGACCGGGTCGGGAGGGGCGGTGAGGGCGAGGGGGATGGTCAGCAGGGGGAGCAGCATCCCCGCAAGCCTACTTCACATCGAGCAGCTGTACTTCGAAGACCAGCGTGGCTCCCGGCGGGATCACGGGAGGAAAGCCCTTGTCGGCGTAGCCGAGATCGGCGGGGATCACCAGCTGGCGCTTTCCCCCCACCTTCATGGACGGAAGACCCTCGTCCCACCCCTTGATCACGTCTCCCACGCCCAGGGTGAACGAGATGGGGTCCGCTCGGTCGAGGGAGGAGTCGAACTTCTTCCCCGAGGTGAGCCACCCGGTGTAGTCCACCACCACGGTCTGGCCCATGGCAGGGGAGGCGCCAGAGCCCTCCGTGAGATCGAAGTACTGAAGACCGCTTTCGGTGACCACGTAGTCGGCGCTCACCGGGGTGGGCGCGGCGGGGGAGACCCGGGCCGACACCCCCACGATCTGCATCAGGTTGACTTCCATGATTACGGTGGCGCCAGGGGGGATGCCGGGGTGCCCCTGGTCTCCGTAGGCCAGCTCCGGGGGGATCACGAGTTGGCGCTTTCCCCCAACCTGCATGGTGGACACGCCCTCGTCCCAGCCGGGGATGACCTGGTCGGCACCCACGGTGAACTCGAAGGGGCGCAGCTTCGGGAGGGAGGAGTCGTACATCCTGCCCCCCTTCGCCCAGGCGTCGTAGTGCACGCGCACGTTCTGGCCTGGCTCCGGCGTTGCGCCGCTGCCCTCCTTCAGGTCGAAGAACCGGAGACCCGAGGGGGTGGTGGTGTAGGCGTTGTCGGGCACGGGGAGCGGCTCCCTGGGTCCGGCGAGTCGCCCCAGCGTGCCGACCTCCTCCTCCCCCGGCTCCACCGAGAGGATTACGTCGGGATCCTCGGGGCGGCTCTGTCCGCGCAGGATCAGGCCGAGGGCCACCACGGCCAGCAGCCCTGCCGTGGTCAGGATGATCCAGGTGGTGCGACTCTCCACGCCGTCTCCTCGGGTGGCTGGGCTCGCGCTAGCTGAAGGCGCCCAGGAACCAGGCGATGAGACCCCCACAAGATGCGAGGATGACGGCCAAGAACGCGCCGGCACCACCGATCAGCCCGACCAGCACCCTCGGGTTGGTGAGCGCTCCGGTACGGTAGCGGTACATCATGTGGCTGACGTCACGGAACATCCGGTTTCGCGCCATCAGCCGGGCCATCTGCACCCGCCAGAGCTCGCTCGCCACGCTGGAGCCCATGCCCCCTTGCCTGCGCCCGCCGCCGCCGCCGCCCGCGGCGCCCAGTGCGGGTCCTTCCGTGCGGCGGATGGTGAAGCGCGGCCCCGTGGGAGGACCCACGATGATGGTGTCCCCACTGGTGGCCGTCACGGTGGAGGCGATGGGGCTCATGTTCTGGGTGCCCGCCTTGATCATGAACAGGCCGAAGCCCTTCTGGGCGGGCGCCACGACGTACTGCCCGTCCTTCTGATCCGCGATGGTGACGTGCACGGGCGCGATCCCCATGCTCTGCGCGAGGACGATCTGACACTGCCCCGGGTCGGTCCCGATCTGCACCGCGCCAGAGAAGGGACCAAACTGGGTGCCCCCCATCTCGGGTGGCAGGTCGAAATAGGTGTTGGCCATGGGCGGGATACTAACGCACGGCTCCAGGAAGGACAGAGCCGGAACGGTGCGTGTCCCCCCCTAGCGCTTCTTTGCGCTGCCCTGGCGCGCCTTGAACCGCGGATTGGATTTGCAGATCACGTAGACACGGCCCTTGCGCCGGACGACCTGGCAGTCCTTGTGGCGCTTCTTCAGGCTCCTGAGCGAATTGCGGACCTTCATGACTCCCCCGACGGGGCAGAACCCGTTGAACAGGCCCTAGTAGCAGGCTCTCGCGCTTCGCGCCAATCGTACTGGCAGTTAATGCAGCCGAGACCGCAGGGCCTCGGGGACGGCCTGCATGAGATCGGTGCACTCCCCGTGCGCCAGCGCGTACCGTGGCGAGAAGCAGGGGCGGGTCTCCTCGGGCAGCGCAGCGCAGGTCTCGAGGAAGGTGGTCCGGTCGGGGGCCTGCACTGCGTCGCCCACCTGCTCGGTCATCGCGGTGCGCAGCGCGTCCATCTCCTCCCACGCCACCTCGCACGGGTCCGGCGCGTGGGAGGCGCATCCCACCGAGAGCAGAATCACCAGCAGGGCGCGTTGCTTCACAGCGCCCCCCGCATCGCGAGCAGATTGTGCCGGGATCCCCGCCGCAGCCGATACCCCATCGCGCGGAGCAGATCGGGGGTGTGGCCACCGGCCAACGCCACCAGCCCAGGGTGGTGCTCGACGATGAGCGCGCGGGGTCGGTGCGGTGCCTCGAGGTGATCGAACCAGTGGTCGAGCACCCGGAACTCCATCCCCTCCAGGTCGAGCTTCGCAACCGATGCTGCTTCGAACCCATGTTCTGCCATCAGGGTCGGCAGGGGTGCGCAGGCCACCGAGACCGCCAGACCGTCTCCGTGGAGGAAGGAGCTGCTGCCCCGGTTGCCGGAGCAGTCCACGTACAGGGTGCGGGTCTCGCGCTGATCCGAGAGACCTGCCTGGATCGGGAGGACGTTGTCCGCCCGGTTGCGGTCGAGGTTGCCTGACAGGCGTTCGAACGAGGCGGGCTCGGGTTCCACCGAGAACACTCTCCCTTCCGGCCCCACGAGTCGAGAGGCGAGGAGCGAGTAGAACCCGATGTAGGCGCCGAGGTCCAGGAAGGTGTCCCCGGGGCGGAGGTGGCGCTGGAGAAACCGCACCTCGCGGCGATCGTGGAGCTGGGGTCCGAACAGGAGCAGCCCGTCCACCAGCTCTGCCGGATCCAGCTCCATCTGGAATCCGCGCACCTCCGCCACCACCGGGCTCCGTGGTTTGCGAAGGTAGAAGCGGCGCGCCAGGTGGTTTCCCACCCCGGCCATCCTCGGAAGGGGTGGCAGCCGGGACGTGATCCCACGCAAGAGGCGGAGCTCTGGTGGGAGCCCGGTGTCCTCTGGTCTGCCGTCAGCCACGCAGGGCCTCCAGGGCGAGGATGTAGGCGCCCGGCCCGAAACCGCACATGGGCACCGCCCCCTGGTACTCCCGCCCCAGGTCCTGCCCTGGACGGACGTGGTCCGCGTCGTCGTCCGCGGTCCAGATGCCGTCGGAGAGCAGCTCTGCGATCAGGCCGTGGTTCGCGCGCGCCTGGGCGGTCACCCAGGCCAGGATGGTCTCGGCGTTGGCATGCAGGGTGTCGTCGTCGGTGGCGGCGGCCACCCTGGCCTGTGCCACAGCCATACGCAGGTCGATGACCACCCACTCCTGGTCGTCGTACCAGGGGAAGGGGTTGGTGGTGCCGTTGCCATCGTCGTTGCGCAGGAAGCC
>JAFDJI010000191.1 GCA_019307545.1 Deltaproteobacteria bacterium
CAGGTGGCCCCGAGGCCCAGGTAGGCGGCGGCCACCAGGAGGCGGAAGTCGGCACGGGGCTGGCGCTCGGCCACGTAGGCCACCAGCACCGCGGCGGTGATGAGGCCCATGCCCCAGTGCACCCAGCAGAGGGCCATGGAGGCCGCGGCCACCAGGGCCACCGCCTGGCGCGGGCTCCGGGGCAGGCCGGCCACCGCCCCCAGCACCCACCGGGCGGGCCGAGAGACGGCCACCAGGTAGCCGCAGAACACGATGAGGCACATCTGCATCCCGAAGGTCAGGAGCACCCACACGCCGTCGCCCCAGGCCCGCACCACCTCGACGGGGCCGGCACGCCCCAGGGTGAGGCCGAGCACCAGCACCAGCGCGGTGAGGATCGACGCGATGGAGAAGGCGCCGGGGACCCAGCGGGTGGTCCACCCGGAGAGGGCGGCGGCGGTCTTGGAGAGCAGGCTCACCGGTGGCCTCCAGCAGATGCGACGCCCAGGCTACCCCACCGCGCCGCACCCCAGGAGGTACCATCGGGCCCCGACCAAGGAGGGAGCATGCGGTCTTCGATCCTTGCCATCCCTGCGCTGTGTCTCGCGGCGTGCGCCGTGTCAGCGGAAGCTCCGCCGTGTCCCGAGTGCTTGTCCTGTCCCGAGGTGGAGGTGCCGCCGCCGAGCCCGCCCGCGCGGGTGCTCGCCGCCGCCGAGGCCGAGGTGCGCTGGGCCCCGAGCGGCAAGGCGCGCCTCACCGGGGGGGTGACCGGGGCAAACGCCTTCGTGGCCACCCTGTGGATGGCTCCCGGGGCCAAGGTGCCCTCCCACCGGGACCCCACCGAGGAGTACATCCACGTCCTCGCGGGGAGCGGCTCGATCACCATCGACGGCGTCGAGCACGCCATCGGCCCGGGGGACACCGTGTTCATGCCCGCGGAGGCCGAGGTGTCCTACGTCAACGGCACGGAGCCACTCACCGCGCTCCAGGTGTTCGCCGGCCCGGAGCCGGCGGACAAGTACCGCACCTGGACCCCCAAGCCCCCGCCTCCATAGCCGGCGGGCGCAAGCCCGGCCGCGGCGTAACGCTCACCTCCAAGGCGCGGACGCCCCGCGTCCGAGGAGCCGTGCGCCTCGGGACAGCCGCGTCAATGCTATTAAGCTACGTTTTCGGAGACCCCGCCGCCGCGCCATGGCTGCCTGGGTCAGCGCGCAACAGGATCAGGATGGCTTCGCCGTCCGCCACCCTCCAACAATGCCTATCCTCAAGGTCGCCAGCAGGATCAGACCGTCCAGGAGCGGCACGGGCAACAGGTTCTACAGCGCGAGACCGATGCTGACCGCGGCGAGGACCCGGGCGGTAGGCGCTGTCAAGGATCCTCGAGCCGCATTCTGTAGTTGACGTAGAGATCGGTCGGCATCTTGACGAATCCCGCCAGCGAGTCGTAGGGAACCCGCACCTTGAGGCGAAGGATGTCCCCGTCGATGGTGGCGGTGCAGGTCGCGCTGGCCGCGTACGCCGGCATGCTCGCCTCGAGGCTGGCCTTCGCCATCGCCTCCGCGACGGCGACCGGGTCGTCGTCGAGCTTGATCCTGGCTCCAGCCCGCGCACCACTCCAAGCAGCCTCCTGCACGTGCTGCATGTTCAGGAAGAACCACGTGAAGTCGATGATCGGCAGGATCAGCAACAGGAGTACCGGCAGCACGAGGGCGAACTCGAGGCCCGCCCCTCCCTTCCGGTTCTTGGTGACAGGTCGAACGCTCACGGCTCTACGCTCCCAGGGCCTCTGCCCCCGCGTCGATCCCTATGATACGGCAACTTCCAGTCGGATTGCCACTGAGGTGAGGAGTCCGGCCGCCGGGTGACAAGAAATTTTTCATCAGACTGCTGTTGTGGTCTAGGATGGATACTGGACCGGGAGGCCACATGCGGTGGAGCCGTGAACGTCGCCGAGGCAACACGGCCTTGTACTTTGCCCTGGCGCTTCCTGTGATAGGCGGATTCGGCGCCTTCGCGATCGAGTACGCTTACGTGAGACACGTGGAGATGCAGCTCGAGGGGGTGAATGCCGCGGCGTCGCACGCCGCGCTGGTCGAGTTGCAGCGGGACGATTGGACCTTCGACTCCGCCCGCGCGGCGGCGATCGGGGTGGTCGAAGGCAACATCGTCGACGACGCCCCCTACAGCCTCGATCCGAACGACGTGGTCTTCGGCTACTACAACCCAGTGGAAGGCTTCGTCGAATCCGACGACCGCATGGTGGTCAACGCCGTGCGGACCCAGCTGGTCGAACATGACGTGGGGCTCGGATTCGGGCTGGTCTTCCTGGGACGGGAGATGTCGGTGTCCACCTGCTCGGCAGTGGCCTACGGCATTGGGCACGCCACCACCGACGACGAAGGGGGCCCCGGCTTGGTCAACGGACACTTCGACTACGACACGGTCGAAGGCCGCGAATACTGCCCGGGCGACCAACGCTGCGAGGGCACCACCAAGCACACCCACGAGTACGACGACGATTTCGACGTCACCTACGCGAGCCTGTTCTCCGGCTTTGCCGGCCACTTGAGGGTGAACGACTGCACGGAGAACGGGAGAATCCGCGACTGCGCCGACCCCGACGCCAGCCGGTTCCTCCCGGACGGACAGCCGTTCAAGATCCAGGTCGTCAACGCCGAACTGTCGCCGGGCGCATGGATCACGATCAACGGGGTAGACTACGATGTCGAAGCCTATGACAATATCCCCTTTTCCAACCTGCCTATCTACCACCTGGGGACCGGTGAATCCGAGCTGACCGAACTCCAGATGAACTTCGACGTCAACGCCATCGCCAACTGCGAGCTGATCCCCACCCAGACGAGAACCGTCCGGAATAACACTCCGGGCATCGAGGGCGAGTGGCGCAGCGGTGCCCTCACCATCCAGCTCGTCGAGCCGTCTGCGATCCCGACGTCGGGAACGGGCAACGGTGACCACCAGGCGGTCACCACCCAAAATGACGGTCTCTTGTACGAGGCCACCTACTTCTGGCACTGGAGCGGCGCCTCGTACATCGCCGCCCAGGCCGAGCAGTGGCAGGCCGATTACGACGCCCTGGACTGCCCGGAGCCCGAGTTCATCGACGACGCGCCCGGCGGATCGGTCTGCCCCTGATGCGCCCGCCCGCCCGCCATCTCCCGCCCGAGCGGAAGAGGGATCGTCGGGGCGCCAACGCCCTGGAGTTCGCCCTGGTGATGCCCGTGTTGGTCCTGCTGACCTTCGCCGGCATGGACTACGCCTGGTACTTCATCGCCCAACAGGAACTCCAGTACGCCACGCGAGAGGCCACACGCGCTGGCGCTCAGACCCAGCTGGAAGAAGATCCCGTGGCGGCGGCGTACGAACGGTTGGGGATCGAGATGCAGGATGGCGTGGTGCTGCCGAGCCTGACCGTGGAGGCAACCACCGACATCGTCGCCGGTCCAGCGATCCGGGTCAGGACGCATGCCACGGTCCCGCCGCTGCTGGGGTTCGTCCCCACCCCGACGGAGCTGTCGGCGGGCTCGCAGCTCATCTTCGAGCAGGACTAGTTGGGCACAGAGTCCAGGAGCAAGGCAGCGCTTGGTCGATGCGAAGGAGATGGAGAGCCGTGCGCCTCGAGACAGCCGCGTCAATGCTATTAAGCTACGTTTTCGGGGACCCCGCCGCCGCGCCCCTCTCCGCTCCTCCACACGGCACGCCCCGCACCGCACGAGGCCTCGCCTTCACGTACTCGGAGGAGGCCTCTTGATTTTCCTTTCCTTCCCCTGGTTGAATCCCGTCATCGACCCAGCTGTCGACCACCAGCCTACCCGACGCCCCCCGCCAGCCAGACCACCACCGCCACCAGACCCGCCATCGGGGCGATGATCGACCCTCCCAGCAGCGCCCACTGAGCGATGTTCTTCCACGGCATCCCGGGGCGACGTTCGGCCGCAGGGGGCAGGGCGGGGAAGGGGTGGTGGGGCTCCTGCTGATACCAGTAGGCGACCGACGTGAAGTCCCCCGCCATGCTGTTCTCCAGTCCGTGATCGAGCCCGATGTCGAGTGACTGCTCGAAGTGGATGGGGTCGTCCAGGTGGAGCCGGTAGGCGGACACCCGACCGGTCAGGAGGCCGAGGTGGGTGCAGCCGTGGGTCGGGGTGCAGAATGGGCGCCCCAGGAAGTAGAAGCCGCCGGAGAAGTAGTCCTCGGTGCCCGTGCCGCACAACGCGTTAGCCCCATCGCCGTCGACGACCATGGTCTCCCAGCCCTCGAGGATGCCGAGTCCGAAGCCGCGGGGCAGGAAGAGGTCCGCCAGGGGGGGGCGTAACCACCACTCCCGGCACTGCAGGTCCATCTTCAGCCCGGCGAGCCAGCCCTCGCCTCGCGCCTCCAGGACGGCGAAGGACCGGCCGGACGTGGTCGGATCTTCTCGTCGATACTGCGCGTGGAGGGTGGGAACGGGGGTGGTTCGAGCGGGCTCTTCCAGGTAGCCAACCTGGAAGAAGAGGTGGCGCAGCGGCCTGCTCCCCTGGTTCTCCACCTCGATGCGGGCGCCGGTGTTGAAGGGCATCTCGAAGCGGCACAGGTAGGCGCCCCCGGTGATCACCAGGTGGGCGGAGACGAGTCGCCGCGGTCTCCCGAAGGAGGCCCCGAAGAAGTCACCCAGCGGAGTCTCGATGCTCGGGTCGGACTCCCCGTCCCAGTAGACGCGCAGCACCGCGTCCTTCAGGACGGGTCCTTGCCCGGTCAGCGGCAGGGTCATCCAGAAACGGGTGATGCTACCGGCCCCGGTCAGGCGGCACAGCGTCTGCGTCTGGCCGGCCTCGATCACCAGCGCCTTGCGCCTTCGCGCGGGGTCGAGATCCCGGCTCGTCACCAGGCGATGGCGGGAAGAGACCATGCCGGTGGGACGGTAGCACGCTTGGGTGCTCGACCCCGGACTCGACCTCGACCACGACCTCGGGCTCGGCGCAGACCCGCGCCGGTGCTCGAAGTGCGGACGTGTCATGCGCGTTCACGCGGTCGTCCGCGGCGCGTGGGCCACCCGCCACGTGTTGCGTTGCCTCGCACTGCCCGCCGACCCGCCCAGCCTGTGGCCAGCGCGCGCAAGCCCGGCCGCGGCGTAACGCTCACCTCCAAGGCGCGGACGCCCCGCGTCCGAGGAGCCGTGCGCCTCGGGACAGCCGCGTCAATGCTATTGACAGACAAAGCTACGTTTTCGGGGACCCCGCCGCCGCGCCCCTCTCCGCTCCTCCACACGGCACGCACCGCACCGCACAAGGCCTCGCCTTCACGTACTCAGAGGAGGCCTCTTGATTTTCCTTTCCCCCTCATTTTTTTCCTTTCCCCATACCTTGACTTCGGTTGGCGAACATCGGCCAGGTCAACGGCTTGGGCATGGGTCCTCCGTGTTGGTCGAGCGGCTGATGACACTGGATATTCTACTCTTCGAGTAGCGCCTCCAGCTCAGACTCGCGATCGTTGCGCTGAGTGCGTTTCCAAGAGAGGAATTCGTCGCTCGACATGGATGAGGAGGGGGCGGAACGGATCAGCTCGGCGTACTCCACCCAGGCCCAGACCTCGCTGCCCGACTTGCCGGGATCGACCGACAGCCCGTGAAAGACGAGATCACCACCCGCGGAGAGTGTGGGATCGTCGCCCACCACGATTGCATATCCCCAATTGACGGGGACGCCGCTGTCGTCGACGAGCATCCAGGGCGACACGCTCAAGGAGGTGGCGGGACCGCCCAGGTGGGAGACCGTGATGTCGATTTCGTTGCCGGTGACCGCGTACTGCGTGGGAACGGTCTCGGCCTCGTTTTCGCTGCCGCCGAGGTGCGGCTCACCGATGTCGAAGGCGATGTGATCGATCTGGTCGTAGTCCATCTCGACGATGTCGAGGAAATAGCCCGTCTGACCTGGCCCCAGGCAGGTCGAGGTGAGCACGGTGGACAGCACCATGGCCATACCCTCCACGTACTCGTAGTCCTCCCGGTGGAGCTCGTTTCCAGCAGCGTCGAGGTACCGCAGGTTCTCCAGCTTCACGAAGCAGCGCGGTACGATCGTGAGGTTGGTCACCGGAATCATGAGGCGTATGTAGGACGATGAAGACCTCACCAGGCTCGCGGCTCCGAACTCGAGGTAGTCGTGCCCCTCACTGCGCTCGTAGTCGATGTCCCTCTGGACGTCGGGTTCGTCGGGTGCACTCCCCGGATAGACGTCGCCTTCGAGTATCGCCCAGTTGTTTCCCGATGTGGGTGGGTCGCCATGAAACGTGGTGTCGATAGGATCCGTACACTCGCCATGGACATCCACGACCATCCCTTCTGGGCATTCACCCATGCAGCCAGCCAGAAATGCCAGGATGAAGCCTGCCCACGCGTACCGCATTTGGTTCTACTCCGCAGAGGGACAATACACGCTCCAGAACCGCTCAACAACTCGCTTTCAAAGCCCTGGTCTCCGGGGGCCGAAGGCTTGACGGGGCGCGTTTCCAGGTGGTCGGAACGGGCGCGAACCTGACGATATCCTCGTCGGTTGGAGCGGCGAGTGCAACCTCCTATGGAGGGGGATGTCCAGGCCGTACTCCCCCATCCACCGGAACGCCTGACATCCGGCGTACGGCCTTCGGCTCGGCGGGCGGGTTTGGGGTACGAAGTCCTCGAGGGAACCGGTCAGGCCGCTGGGTTCTCTCCCGAGCAGCGGGTCGGTCTCTGTGGGCCACGGTTGGGGGGTCTTCAGGTAGGCTTGACAGCGGGTCGGCGTTCTCCTGGAGGGCGGGAACCAACCTTCTATTGGGGCCTCGGTGGGCCATCGCTTCGTTCGGTTCTGGGAGGGGGCATAGCTGCTGTTGCCTGACAGTGACCATGCGCCGGGCCCGGTACAGACTTTTGAGTCGGTTGCGCACCCGCACCACATCGCCCACCACCATCCGGTACACCCGGGCCAGCTGCCGGAGCTTGCGGT
>JAFDJI010000192.1 GCA_019307545.1 Deltaproteobacteria bacterium
CCTCGGTGGACGCAAACACCTCCATCGCCATCCCCTGACGGATGTCGATACGCGCTCGAAGGGGGTGATCGCCGTACAACTCGTGGAACGCCTCGATCTCGTGCGCGTCCTTCTCGCTTCCAATCACCTGGCCTTCCGGCCCGACCGCCCGCGCAAACCAGAAGGCGGAGAACCCGAAGCCGCTGCCGAACTCGAACACCCGTCTGCCGCCGACAGCGCGGGTGAGCAGCTCGAGCCATCGTCCGGAGTCCCGTCCGATGAGGGGGAACCCGCGCGCCTCGGCGTGGGAAGCCAGTCGGTCCACGAGCGGGTCCTCTTCCGGGGCGAGGCCGCGGAGGTAGCTATGGACCATGGGGTCCAGGATGGCCGACACCGCGTTGCGGGGGGTGCTCACTGCGGGCTCCCTACTTGTACAAGCCCGTGAACCAGCGGCTCCCGCGGATGGACCCGAACTTTCCGGTACACGAGTCCCACGAGAACCACACGAAGTGGGCTTTTCCCTTGATCTGATCCTCGCGAACGAAGCCCCATGCCCGGCTGTCCTCGGAGTGGTCGCGGTTGTCGCCCATCACAAAGACCTTGCCCTCGGGGACCGTGATCTCGGGGTAGTCCGAAAGTCGTCCCCCGGTACCGGTCCCGCTGGTGAGCATCGTGTGTGGGAGCCCGCTGAGGGTTTCGACGTAGGCCTGGCTCGGGATGTGCCGACACTGGTCGTCGATGAACTCGAAGGTGCCGTCCGGGACCGCCGGCTGCGGCTCGTTGTTGATGTACAGCCGGTTGTTTCGTACCCGCAGCTTGTCCCCCCGAATGGCCACCACCCGCTTGATGTAGGTGAGCCGCGGATCCCGTGGGAAGCGGAACACCAAGATGTCACCGCGCTCCGGGTCCCCCAAATCCACCAGCTCCGTCTCGGTGAAGGGCAGCCAGATGCCGTAGCTGTACTTGCTCACGAGCACGTGGTCGCCGATGAGAAGCGTGGGCACCATGGAGCCGGAGGGTATGCGGTACGGCTCGAAGATGAACGTGCGGATCAGGATGACCGCGAGGATTGCCGGCCCCCAGGTACGGAACAGCTCGCGAATCACACCCATCAGGCCGCGAGACTCGTCCTCGGTCTCATCGGTCTTGGCTGCTTCCGGCTTCTTGGTGCGCGCCGAAGTCGGCCGGTCATCGTCGATGTCGTCGTCCTCCCCGGTCTCGCGCACCGGCGTCCCCGCAGGTTCAGTGCAGCGTATCGGATCCGCTGCCAGACAGCCAACACCGCACGACAGGGACAGACATCCCAGTTAGCCACCCCATGTGTCTTTCTCCCTCGACGACATCACGCGGGCGGTGCAGCGAGCCCCGCAGCGCCTCACCTATGACGGGGCTGATCTGGCGGCCGTGGCTGCAATCATCACCCCCGACCTGGACCTGATCCTCATTCGGCGGGCTGCCCATTTGGGGGACCCCTGGAGCGGTCAGGTCTCCTTTCCCGGCGGCCGGATGGAGCCCGACGACGAAAGCCCCCTGGACACCGCCATTCGGGAGACCAAGGAAGAGCTCGGGGTCTCGCTCTCCAAGACCATGCTCCTCGGCGAGTTGGACGTCCTCCCCACCCTGACACCGCTCCCGAAGCTGCTCGTCCACCCCTTCGTCTTTGCCACCGACCAACGCCCCGAAGGCACCCCGAACGGCGAGGTCGCGTCGGTGCACAGCATCGGCCTGGATGTGCTGCTGCGAGGAGACGGGCGTGGGACGATGACCATCCCCTGGAGGGGCCAGCCCCTCGTGCTGCCGCGTGTGGACTTCGACGACATCCGCCTGTGGGGCATGACCCTCAGGATGGTGGATGACCTGCTCGACCGCCTCGATGGGTGCGGGGTCGGGTTGGATCGCCTGGGCCGCTGACGGGGATCGAAACAGGTACTTCCTTCACGCGGGACCCCGGTCGATCTGGCAAACTGGGACCCACATGCTCCCCCTGCTCCTCACGCTGTTCCTCCCCGCCCTGGGTGCCGACCCGTGCGTCGAGGCTTCCGACAGGTTGCGAGACCTCGTCGACGCCGGGGCACCCTGTGCGACCGCCCCTCTGTGGGGGGTCCTCCACGACCTCCGCGCGGCCGACTGTGACCTCGTGCCCCTCTCCGCCCTGGGCCTGGCCATTCCCGACCAGGACCGCCCCACCCTCCGCGCATCCCGGCGCGACGAGAAGCTGGTTCGCGACGCCTTCGGCACCTTCAACGTCTACGAGACGCCGAACTTCGCCATCAAGTGGGGCAACTACACCGGCTTCTCCCTTGCCGACGTGCAATCGTTGGGCGACGCATTCGAGACGTCCTGGGACAAGGAGGTCTCGGATCTCGCCTTTCCGGCCCCAATCGGCACCGAGAACTACAAGTTCAACGTCTACGTGGGCGATTCAGGGGCCGGCGCACCGTCCTCGCTCGGCAGTGCCGGGTACTACTGGTACGACGACGACGGCTGGCCCATGATCGTGGTGGGGGCCTCCCAGCTCGCGGACCGCGGCAACGCCTCCCTCACCGCCGCCCACGAGCTCTTCCACGCCGTCCAAGCCGCGGTGGGAACCCTGGGCTACGACCAGCAGGCCGCCTGGTACACCGAGGCGACCGCGGTGTGGATGGAGAACGAGGTATGGCCGGGAAACCCAGCCTACGCCGCGTTCCTGTACTGGTTTGCCATCCGACCCGAGCTGTCCCTCAACCACTTCAAGTACCCCTCCACCGGCAGTCCCGAGGAGTACCACCAATACGGTGCCTTCGTATTCGTGGAGTACCTGACCGAGACCCGGGGCGATCCAGGCATCGTCCGCCGCTCCTTCCTGGAGGCTCGAGTCAACGGTGACCCCCTCGTGGTCCTCGACGACCTGCTCCGGGAGGAGGGCTCCACCGTGGAAGAGGCGTTCTTCGACCACATCGCCCACAACGCCACCTGGGACTACGAGCACGAGGACTGGTACGAGGGCTGGATCGACGCCTACGGCGGATGGACGGGGGACTCCCACCGACCGGCGGGGCGCACCGACGGGGAAACCACCGGGTGGGTGGTCGCCGAGCGCTACCTGCCCCGCACCTTTGGAGCCGCGTACTGGGAGCTCCGGTCCCTGCCAGAGGGTGGCACGGTGTCTTTCGACGGCCGCGTCGACACCGATGTCCCGGCGCAGTGGCACGCGGTGGTGGCGGTCCAGGAAGGCACCGAGCACCGACGGGTGGAGATCCCCCTGGTGGAGGACGCGGGCACCCTCGAGATCGATGATCTCGGGAGCTTCGACGAGGCGTGGCTGGTGGTGGGCGCCGCCGACGGCTTCGTGGACCGGGGCGACGCGTGGGCCTATGCCCTTCGGGTGGAGGCCCCCGTGGTCGAGGACCCGGGGTCGGAGGACGACCGCAAGGCCTGTGGCTGCGCCAATGTCGGCCACGTCCCGGCCTGGGCCTGGGTGGTGGCGCTGGTCACCTGGCGTCGATCTCGCGTATCCAGCGCGCGGCGTCGGTCGCGTAGTAGGTGAGTATCGCGTCGGCACCGGCGCGTTTGAACCCCAGCAACCCTTCGAGCACGGCTGGACGCTCTTCCAGCCAACCCTTGGCGGCAGCCGCCTTGAACATCGCGTACTCGCCGGAGACCTGGTACACCGCCGTGGGACGCCCAAAGGTCTCCTTGACCCGCCACACCAGGTCCAGGTAGGGCATTCCCGGCTTGACCATCACCATGTCGGCACCCTCCGCGAGGTCCTGGGCGACTTCGTGGAGCGCCTCGTCCCCGTTGGCCGGGTCCATCTGGTAGGTGCGCTTGTCGGTGCCGCCCCGAGGCGCCGAGTCCAGGGCGTCGCGGAAGGGACCGTAGAACACCGAAGCGAACTTGGCGGAGTAGGCGAGGATCAGGGTGTCGTGGAACCCCGCCTCGTCGAGTACGCCGCGGATCGCCCCCACCCGGCCGTCCATCATGTCCGAGGGGGCAACGATGTCCGCCCCGGCGCGGGCCTGGCAGGCGGCCTGCTGCACCAGCGCCTGGATGGTGAGGTCGTTGTCGATGCGGCCGTCGACGACCACCCCGTCCTGGCCCAAGCTGGAATAGGGATCGAGCGCGATGTCGGTGATGACGAGGAGATCGGGCAGGGCCGCCTTGAGGGCACGCACCGCCTGCGGAACGATGCCTGCATCGTCCCAAGCCGCCGAGCCATCGAGGGTCTTCCGCTCGTCCGCCACCTTCGGAAACAGCGCCACCGCCGGCACGCCGGCCTCCCACGCCTGCCCGGCCCGGTCTACGAGGGAGGACAGGTTGTGGCGGAACATGCCCGGCATGGAGGGGATCGGCTCGTCCGGCCCGTCGCCATCGTGGACGAACAGGGGCTGGATGAGATCCTCCGGGGCGAGCCGTGTTTCGCGTACAAGTGCGCGGATGGCCGGACCGGAGCGAAGGCGGCGTGGGCGGTGGGCGGGGAAGCGGCTGAGAGCGAACGGCATGGCCAAGGTCCCTCCGAAGGCGACAAGTGCTGTCCCTATGTGTTGTCGTGCCCCGCTGCAACAGCGTCCTTGCCCCACCCCAGGTACCCAGGTGGACCTCCGCCCCAGCCGTCACCCCGGGCCTGGGGTGGATGAATTTCGCAGTTTGATTGATGAAGGAGGGCCAACCCGATTACCCTAGTGTCTCCGGGTCCCGGGAAATGCCATGATCAAGCCTACAATCCTGCTGGTCGACGACGAGATCGATCTCCTGCAGGGTACTGCGGCGGCCGTACGACACGCCTTGCCCCGCTACGAGGTGATCGAAGCGACCACCATCGAGGAGGCGGAGGAGGTCGTGGTCGACCTCGAAGCTTCGGGCGAACCTCTTGCCCTGGCAGTGGTCGACCACGTGCTGGGTGGGCAGACGGGCATGTGCCTGCTCGAGGTCCTGCGGGAACGGTTCCCCAGCACACCCCTCATGCTCTTCACCGGGCGTGCCTCCCCCGACATCGAGGACGAGGCCCGCGCCAACGGGGTGCGCGTGATGTGGAAGCCGGTACGTCTCTCCCGGCTGCTCGGCGAGATGACGGACATGCTCGAAACCGGGGCAGTCGTCAACTAGGCGGCAATTGCCTTCACGCCCACGGCGTATAGCATTCCACCATGACCGAAGCGCCGTACATCTCGCTGGCCGACTACGCGGCGAGCTTCACCGAGCGCAGCGAGGAGGCCGCTCCGGCGTACGTGCACCCGACCGGTCCTCCGGTCCACCTCACCGAGGGGTCGGCCCTCGCCGAACGCTTGGAGGAGGTGCTCGACACCGTGGTGGCGCTGCAGCGAGCGGACTGGATGCAGGATGGGTTGTACCTGGGCCCCCGCGCCATGGGCCACGTGTACCGCGACCTGCTGGAGTGCGCGCGGACCCTGGGCGTGGCGGTGCCACCCGCTGTGGTCTCCGGGTGCTCCATGTCCGCCCAGGGCACCTTCGGTACGAACGACCGTGCCTTCCTCCTGCTGTCGAGCTTTTTCGTGAGGGGCGCTGACGAGGCAGAGCGGCGCTTCGTCCTGGGCAGGTTGTGCGGACACATCCACGCCAGGCAGGCGACCTGGAACACCCTTTATGCCCTGCTCGTCGACCACAACGGCATTCGCCGGGTGGGTCGGCGCTACCTGGGACCCACCTTGGAGGTGGTGCTGGCACCCATGTCACTCGGTGCCCGCCTCGCCCTGTCACGCTGGCACCGCGCCGCCGTGATCACCGCCGACCGTGCGGGGCTCCTCACCTGCGGAGACCTGGACGGAGCCCGGCGCGCGCTGCTGCGTCTCGCGCTCGGGGTGCGTCCCGATGTCGACCCCGCCGACTACCTCGACACCCTGCGCGGGGTGCGTTCCAACGACTCCCCCGCTCGGTGGACGGAGCTGCTCGCCTCCCAGCCCTGGATGCACAAGCGCATGCAGGCCCTCGAGTTGTTCGCGCGCAGCGAGACCTGGGCGGAGCTGGGCGGAACGCCACATCCAGCCCCGATCTCCCGGGAGCGTCTGGACCAGCGCACCGAAGCCCTGCTGAGGATTCGTTGATGGAGCGGACGGTGGAGACCACACTGGGGAGCGCGGGCGACTTCGCCGGTGCGGCGGTGTGGCGACAGACCTGTCGCGAGTTGGCGAGCGCGGTCCGTATCGCGGTGCTGGGTCTGGAGGGTGAGACGGCGAGCCGTCTGGCGCGGCGCCTACGCGAGACCCACCCACGAGTCGCCTTTGTGGTGCTGACCCTCGACGCCGAAGACCCGGAGCAGGCCGCGAGCATCGGCATGGAGGACGCGGTGCTCAGCGCCCACGCCTCCCTGTGGGCGACCCCGGTCACCGCCGCGCTGGGGGCCAGGGAACGCCAGGCACTCCAATCCCTCCAGCGCATCGCCCCGGCGCACCGCGGGGTTGTGCTCACCGACACACAGCTCCTGGAGCGCATCTCGGACGACCCGGAGGCGGAGTTCGATCGGGTACGGGCACGCCTGTCCGCCATCACTCCCGAGGGATGGCCGCTGGTTGCACCGGACGAGCTTGGGGAGTGGATCGACGTGTTGGTGCAGAACCGCGGGTCCGTCACCCGGGAGCGCCGCGTCGGCGTGGCCCGAATCCTCCTCGACGATGCCCGAGCACGGACCGATGTTTCGCTCGCGGAGTCGGAGGCCGCGGTGAAACACAGCGAGGAGCTGTTGGCAGCGGAGGACGTCGTGCTGGAAGACGCCCGCCGGCGTGGCGAGCGGATCGCCGCCCACCTGCTCGCCTCCATGCGCACGCGCACCGAGGCGCTCATCGTCGACCTCCGGACCTTCCTCACCGACCTCGAGAAGGACCTCGACGCCCAGATCGCCGAGGTGCCCGACACCGCCACCCTGCGGCGCGTGCTGCCCCACTGGCTGGACCACGTGGCCGAGGACTGGATCGGCCGTCACCTGGCCGATTGGCGGGCCGGCGTGCTCAAGGACATCGCCGACGTGCGGGTCGACGGTTGGCCCTGACCACGGCGATCGGCGGCGGCGCAGCGCTGGCGCTGTTCGGGCTGTGGGTCCCTGGGATCCTTGTCGCCTCCAGCGGGATTGCCTGGTCGGCATTGTTCCGGGTGGACGCCTCGGCCAACCGAGAGAAGATCGTGGACTCAGCGAAAGCCGCGGTGCGCAGGATGTCCAGCGACGCCGAACGCCTCCTCCAGGAGCAGCTGGTCCAGATCGAGGCGGAGGTCTCCGGCCTCGGCGATCGGTCCGCAGAGAAGGTGGAGCGAGAGCGCGCCGAGATGCGCAACCGGATCCTGGAGCAGCGCGCCTACCACAGGACTCGCAGCGAAGAGCTCCGACAGATACGAGACGCACTGGCGATTCGTGTGGAGGCAATCGCCGCGGAGAGCTCGTGACCACATCACTGGAGGACTTCGCCCTTCGCCGTCGTCGGGGCGCCGACATCCTGGATCACCTCGCCGAGGTGGTGGCCGATCTCGGCGTGGAGGCGCAGGAGGGCGGCCAACAGCTCCGCACGGTCGGACGGCGGGTCCGCGCGGGCCGCTTCCA
>JAFDJI010000831.1 GCA_019307545.1 Deltaproteobacteria bacterium
CCTGTCAACGCAAAACAGAAATGTCCCATCGGGTGCAAAGTGAAAATGTCCTATCCACCCGAGCGGTCCCGTCCCCGGGGTCGTGCTGACCGTGGAGGGAGGGCGTAGCCCGACCGGAGCGGTCAGCACGTCGCGGCCGTGGCCGTCGCGGGTTCGATCCGATGATATGCAAGCTCGGTGTCTCCTTTGTAGATGTGGACGGACCCGTCGAGCCAGGTCCGGAGTTCGACCTTCTGCCCGGAGCGGACGGGGCCGTGGAGCTGCCACTTCTGGCCCCGGACAGAGATCGTGAGGTCGTTCCCGGCGATCCGGGTGTCTCGGAGGCAGAAGAGGGCGTGCTCGTCGACGGGTCCGAGCGGCACCCAGACGGCGTCGGGCTGGGCGGGCTCGACGCTGAATCGCTTGTTGTAGTCGGGCAGGAAGGTCTCGTGCAGGTAGCGGTTGGCGTCGGCTCGCGTGCGGATGCCGAGGAGCCGCAGTTCCTTGACGAGCCGGTCCTGCTGCGTGCGGTAGGAACGTTCGACCCGCCCCTTCGCCTGGGGGCTGCCGGCGGGGATCGTCTCGATCCCGAGTTCCTTCATCACGCGGCCGAACTGCGTGAGGCCGTCGTCGCCGCGTTCGCGGGCCGCGAGGGCGTGCTCCTTCTGCAGGAAGTAAATGCCGTGCCGGTCCAGGTAGAGGCTCTGGGGCAGGCCGTGCGTGACGACGAGGTCCCGCACGACGGCGAGGTTCTCCAGCACGCCGTAGTGCTCGAAGAACTCGGCCCAGACGACGCGGCTCGTCGCATCGTCGATGGCCGAGATCAGCACGCTCTGCTCGCCGTCCTCGCCCAGCCAGGCGTGGAGCGACGCGTCCATCTGGAGCAGGTCGCCCTCGCGGGGCCGGCGGTCGCGCCAGCGGCGGTGCTGCTTCCGCTGACGGCGTCTGGGCCGCGACGGCTCGTCTCGCAGAAGCCGCCGCAGGCTCTCGCGGCTCACCGTGAGGCCATGCTCCCGAGCCAGCCACTCTCCGAAGTGCTGCATGTTCCAGCCCGTATAGACTTCTCGGTACAACCGCGTCACCTCCGCTCGCAGCGCGTCCGCCAGCCGCGTCGGCGATGCCCGGCCCCGAGAGCGGTGGATCACGCCCCGTGGCCCCTCCGTCCCGACCCGACGCTTTAACCGACGCACCTGACGAACGCTCAGCGCCAGCCGATCCGCCGCCCCCCTCTCCGAGAGCGTCCCATCGATCAACTGCCCGCAAACGCCAGCTCGCAACGAATCTCGAACACTCATACAAACCGTCCTGTCTTCCCTGTCCATAGGCAACCCCCTTCCGGAATTGCCTGTACTCTATAGGACATTTTCATGTTGCTTGCATAGGACATTATCACGTTGCGTCTACAACCAGGGCGAATTCTCCTTGACAGTCTCCCGGGGCGTCACTAGAATACGCCGTTCCGCAGCCCCCCTTGTGCCGGCTGGCTCTCACGAGTGCGGCCGGAGGGTGCGGCCAGTCCATTGTCTGATGTGAGGGTTGAGTTAGATGCCGCTCCCGAAACGCCGCCATTCGCAGGCCCGTGGCCGCAAGCGACGCACGAACCAGGCCCTCACCGCCCCGACGCTCGTCGCGTGCCGCCATTGCCACCAGAAGATCCCGGCGCACACGATCTGCACCAACTGCGGCAGCTACGGGGGCCGCGTCGTCGCCACTCCCAAGAAGGAGACGTAGGCGCATGCGGATTGCAGTCGACGCGATGGGTGGAGATCATGCGCCACGCGTCGTCGTCGAGGGCGCCGTCCTTGCGGCGAACGACATCGCCGCCGACGTCATTCTGGTGGGCGACACCCCGCAGATCGAAGACCTGCTTCGCGAGTTCCCCGACAAGAGCGGCCGCGTCACCGTCGAGCACGCCGACTCGGTCGTGTCGATGGCCGATTCACCCGTGGACGCTCTCCGCAGGAAGGGCAACACCTCGATCGGCCGCTGCGCCGAATTGGCCCGGGCCGGCGAGGCCGATGCCATTGTGTCCGCGGGCAACACCGGAGCGGCCGTCGCCGCCGCCACGCTCGCCATGAGAATGCTCGAGGGCATCCGAAAGCCGGGCATCACGGCCGCGCTGCCGACGATGAACGCCAGCGAGTGCGCCGTCATCGACCTCGGCGCAAACGTCAAGCCCAAGCCCGAACACCTGCTCGACTACGGCCTGATGGTCCGCGAGTACTGCCGAGCCATCATGGGCAAGCCCAATCCGACCATCGGCCTGCTCAACGTGGGCGCCGAAGACGCGAAGGGCAACGAACTGGTGAGGGACACGCACGCTCTGCTCAAGGCGTCGGACCTCAACTTCGCCGGGAACGTGGAAGGGCGCGACATCTTCACG
>JAFDJI010000832.1 GCA_019307545.1 Deltaproteobacteria bacterium
GTGCTGTTCGGCGACGCCTACCGGATCACCGGGCTCGCCCTGATCTCCGCGCACGTCCACGTCGTTGTCGACGAGGAGGGGGCCGCCAACTACGACCTGTGGCCCGAAGGGGGCACGTCCGACGAGGCGAGCAGTGCGTACCACCTGCGCCCCGACGACCTGCAGATCGACGATGTCGGACTGGTCTACGAGGACCGGGCCGGCGGGATCCGCGCCGATCTCACCGGGCTCGACCACCGCTCGACTGGGGACGTCACCCAGGACCTCGCCTCTCTGGTCACCCACACCGAGGTCGCTGCTGTGAGTGTTCGATACGGCGACTTGTCGGTGCTCGAGGACGCGACGTTGGTCATCGACGGCGGGATCGCCTACGACCTGCAAACCGGCGGGATCGCACTGTCCGACCTCGCCCTGACCCTCAACGCCCTGACCGTGGGGCTGGGGGGAACGGCTACCCCGAGCGAGACGGGCTGGGAGGTCGATCTCGCCTACGAGACCCTGGACACGGCGTTCAAGTCACTGTTGAGCTTGCTGCCGAATGCCTACACCGCGGACTTCGCCGATGTCGAAGCAACGGGGTCCCTGTCCCTTACAGGCACTGCGAAGGGCCTGTACTCCTCGGAACGCGACCACCTGCCCGCCTTCGACCTGGCGCTGTCCGTGGACAATGCGCGCGTGAAGTACCCGGACCTTCCCGCAGCGGTTGAAGCCATCGCCGCAACCATCGCGGTGCAACACCCAGAGGGCCCGACCGACCTCACCGCCATGGACATCGCGCCCTTCCACTTCACCGTGGACGGCAGCCCTGTCGCTGGGAGCCTGACGGTCCGCAACCCGACGACCGATCCCGACATCACGCTCCAGGCTCGGGGGCGCCTCGACCTGGCCGCCCTACAACGCGCCTGGCCCATGCCGGGCACCCAGACGAGCGGGGTCGTCGACCTCGACATCGAGGTGGCAGGCCGACAGAGCGCGTTCACTGCGAAGGCCGTCGATCAGGTGCAGGCCGAGGGACGGCTGTCCCTGGTGGACGTGCGGTATGCAAGCGAAGATCTGCCGGTCGATGTACTGGTCGAGCAGCTCGAGGTGACGCTCAATCCCCGCACCGCCAAGGTCGCGCGTTTGCAGACCCGCTTCGGAAACAGCGACGTCTCGGGCACGGGCGAGCTGGACAACGTCCTTCCGTACCTTCTCGGCGGCGAGACCCTGTCCGGGCACTTCGATCTCACTGGCGAGCGCCTCGACCTCGAGCCTTTCGCCGGAGACGACGACGAGGCCGACGCTTCTGCCGACGATGAGGCCCTGCTGGTCGCCGTGCCCACCGACCTCGACATGGCGCTCGACGTCCGCTTCGGACAGGTGGACACCATGGGCCTTGTTTTTGAGGACGTGAGGGGCACCCTGCTGGTCCGTGATGGGGCCCTACGCATGGACGGTCTGTCGCTGGATCTCCTCGGTGGCCACGTCGAGCTCACCGGCGCCTATGTGGCCCCCACCGCCGAGCTCGCCGACATCGACCTGTCCCTCGATGCCGTGCGATTCGACGTGAAGCGGACCATGGCCACCTTCACCAGCCTGCGACAGATCCTCCCCGTCGCCCAGGGGGCGAGCGGCATGTTCGACTCCGGCATGAAGCTCCAGACCCGCCTCGCAGCCGACGGCACCCCCGATCTCTCCGCGCTCTTCTCCAAGGGCGAGTTTCTGACCTACGACATGGCGCTCACCCCAGCGGCGCTGGCGATGGTCGCCGAGCAGCTCCTCGACCCGAAGTTCCAGAGCCTGGAACTCGACAGGACGAGCGTGCTCTATGAGCTGGCGGAGGGGAAGCTCGACATCCAGCCGACCGAGGTGAAGCTCGGGGGGGTGCCTGCGCTCCTGCACGGCACCGCTGGCGTTCTCGACCAGACCATGGACCTGGCCCTGGATCTGAAGCTGCCCGCGGGCTCCCTCCGCGGTGCTCCCTGGCTCGCCGGTGCCGCCGACGTGCTTGGGGACGATCTCGACGTGAGGGTGAGCCTCATCGGCCCGTGGGCCAATCCGAAGGTGGTCGCGAGCCTGCGCGAAGGCCTCGCCGGCAAGGTGAAGGAGCAGGTGGACCAGGTCATCGACGAGGCGTCTGGCGAAGCACTGGCCGCGCTCCGCGCCGAGGGGGACCGCCTTGTCGCCGAGGCCGAGGGACAGGCCGCGCGCCTGCGCATCGAGGCGAAGAAGGCCGCAGGCGTCATGCGCCGCGAGGCCAAGGAGGCCGGTGCGGCCCTGGTCGCGCAGGCCGGCAGCAATCCGCTCGCAGTGGCCGCGGCGAAGGAGGCCGCCAAGAAGCTAGAGGAAGAGGCCGGCAAGAAGGGGCGTCGCCTCGTGATCGGCGAAGCGGAGTAGAGCGGGGTCCGTGGTAGCCCGCGTCCACCCGGTCGCGTTCCAGCGCTTCTCGAAGCTCCTCGTCAGCCATCCGAGCCTCCAGGCCCGCCGCGCAGCACCTCCGCCTCGGCCTCCAGACCGTACTCCTCACAGCAATCCAGCGGTGTCCGCCCCCACTGGTCTCGCTGGTCGGGGTCGACACCGGCGGCCAACAACTGTGCCACGACCGCGGGCTTCCGCTCTCGGTTGCTCCTGGCGAGGACGGCCCAGTGCAGGATGTTGCGCTTCTCGTCGCACACCGCGTCGATGGCGGCTCCAGCAGCCAGGAGGCGTTCGACGTTTTGGGGGGAGGCCCGGACCGCCGCGAACATCAACGCCGTCACTCCGCGCTGGGGAGCAATTGGACCGTCTCCTCGCCGTCCTCGGTGTCGGCGGCACGCATGAGTGGGGTCCCGCCCTTTTCGTCGACCGCATCGGGTGCTGCTCCGTGTGCCAGCAACAGGCGCGCCACGGCGGCACCCTCGTCGCCGCGCGGCGCCAGGTGCAGGGGGGTGTACCCGCCCGAGCCAACGGCATGGACGTCCGCACCCGCTGCGAGCAGCAACTCCGCGACCGCGACCCTGTAGGTCGACATCAGCGCCGTCCGCCCGAACTTGTCGGCGGCGTTCACGTCGGCCCCCCTGGCGAGGAGGAGTTCGACC
>JAFDJI010000833.1 GCA_019307545.1 Deltaproteobacteria bacterium
TCGACCGCCCTACACGTCTGGCTCGGGGACACCCCGATCACGGAGTTCAGCGGGTGGGAGAAGGGCCTGTACTTCCTGGTGTTCGAGGCTGAGGACCTCCGGCGCCTGGACTGAAAGGAGGTCCGCTACGCGGTGGGCGACGCGGAACCACGCCGCTCGGGTGTCACGTTCCAGCTCGGGGACCTGGCCGCGGTCCCGCAGACCAGCGAGGAGGCGCTATTGCCGAGGCGGAAGACCCCCTGACGCCCCGTCGCCCATCGTGGACAGGCCACCGCCAACTGAAGACCCTCGTTGTCAACCCAATCCCGGCGATCGGGCCGAACGTGGCCGCGGAGGACCCGGCACGGGATTTGCGACACCACCCGGCGGAGGTGCCGGATGGGACACGAGCCAATCCCCTCGATCGAGAGGGACTACGCGGTCGCAAACATCCCCGTGACCGGCCAGCTTCGTGCTGGTGCCGCCCGCGTCGACATCACCCCGGTCCTCGGGCTGGCGATAGCCGGGTACGGGTTCTTCTGCGGGGCGTTTGCCCAGTGCTATTGGGGCCGGCTCTTCGCGAACGTGCTCCTCGTCGACGACGGACACGGCGAACGGGTGGCGCTCGTCACCACCGACCTCCACGCGGGCACCCGGTACCTGGTGGAGCGGCTCGCGTCTCTGGTCGCCCCCTCCACCGGTCTGACCATCGACCGCATCGTCCTGGCCGCGAGCCACACCCACGGCGGGCCGGGGCACATCTACGGGGGTCGTCACTTCGATGCCATGGTCGCGAACGGCAAGGGGTTCGACCTCGTCACCGCCGAGTACCTGGCGGGGCGCATCGCCTCGGCGGTCACCGTCGCGTACCAGGACCTTCGGCCCGCGCGTATCGGGTACGGGAGCCACCCTTGCTGGAGGTACCTCATCAACCGGAGCCCGAAGGCCATGCTGCGCAACATCGGCGTGACCACGTACCCCTCCATTACCGCCGGCGACAAGGCGAAGATCCGCAACGCGGCCCGTGACATCAACGAGGCACTTCCTCCCGTCGACCTGCCCTTCGAACGACAGCTGGTCGATGCGAGGATGCACTGCATCTGGGCGGGAGAGGAGGGCTCCGGTGCGCCCATCGGGGTGTTTGCGATCCTCGGCACCCACCCGTGCCTGACCACCCGGCAGATGGAGATCATGACGCCCGATGCATTCGGCATCGCTGCCCGGGTGGCGCGGGAGAAGCTGTACGACCGGTTCGGATCCCGTCCGCCCGTGGGGGTGGCGGCCGGTGCGCAGGGGGACTCCAACCTGGTCGTCCCCGGGATGGACCTCCCCACGATCCTGGAGGCACGAAAGGACCACGATGTCGCGAGGAGGCTCGCGGAGGAGGCGGGACGCGCGCTTGGGGCCGCGTTGGCGGAGGCCGCGGAGAAGGCCAGACTGGACAGCCAGACCGCCACGACCCCGTCGACCCTGGAGGTCTGCTTCGACCAGGTGACGGCGAAGAGCGCCTGGGTGAACAGCGCGGGGCGCGTGCTCGCGCGTCTACCCCAGACGGGAAGGCCCACCCTCGGTGGGTCCGAGTTCAACCGGGGGATCATCTCCCTCTTCTGCTGCGAGGGGAAGCGCCGCTGGGGCTTCGGTGCCAACGGAGAGGGGGGCCCCGATCCCCACTACCCCAAGAAGCTCCTTCCCTGGTGGCTGCGCCTGATCCGGAACAACAGGGGAGGCAGCCCGCCAGAGGTGTTCCCCCTCCGTGCGATCCGGGTCGGTGAAGTGTGGATCGCCACGGTGCCGGGCGAGCCCACCACCTCGGTCGGGCTGGAGATCCGCAAGGCGATCCGATCGGCGCGCAACACCCTGGATGCGCCGGTGATCGTGGCTGGGATCTCGGGGGAGTACTGCGGCTACGTCACCATGCCCGGGGAGTACGACGCGCAGCACTACGAGGGCTCCTCCACGGTGTGGGGTCGGGAGCAGGGCCGGTGGTTGGCCGAGCAGTTCGCGCGCCTGGTCGAAGGCAACGGGGTGCGCCAGGTGCCCGGCCCGGGGACGGCGGCAGCGTTCGAGGGGTTCGTCAACCGCAGACGGTCCCTCGACGCCACACTGCTGCCCTTCGACCCCTTCCACCACGACGCGCGTCGCCTCGAGGTGTCGGTGGAGACGCGGATGAACGCACAGGGCGACACGAGGCAAGTGCTCCGCCTCGCGGGTCGGTGGGAGGCTGGCCCGCACGGCGCACTCCCACCGGTGGGGGAAGGCCCGTGGGTGGTCCTGGAGTGGAAGTCTCCGGGCGGGTACCTGCCACTGGTCTGGAAGGGCGTGGTCGTCGACGACCAGGCGTTCCCGTTCCTGGTCACCCGGAAGGCCTGCATC
>JAFDJI010000834.1 GCA_019307545.1 Deltaproteobacteria bacterium
TGGCTGGGCTGGTCGGACCCCTCGGGGTGCTGGTGTACCTGGTGATGGGCCTCCTCACCGCGTTCACCGCCCTGAACTACAGCGAGCTGGGCTCCGCCATCCCCCTCGCCGGCGGAGGGTACTCCTTCACCAGCCGCACCCTGCCCAAGCCGCTCGCCTTCTTCACCGGGTGGTTCTTCTGGATCGGCAACACCACCGCCTGCGCGATGTACGTGGTGATCTTCGCGCTCACCATCAAGGAGTACTTCTGGCACGGCGCCAACGTCGCGCTCATCGGCCTGGTTACGACCCTGGTGTTCGCCGCGATCAACCTCCGCGGCATGTCCGAGGCCATCAAGATCATCGCCGTGATGAACCTGGTGGAGCTGGCGATACTCCTCGGGGTCGCTTCCCTGGGCCTGATGCACGTGGAGTCGGCGAACCTGAGTCCGATCGCACCTCTGGGAGTGGGCGGTCTCCTCCCGGGGATGGCGCTGATCTACATCTCGTACGTCGGATTCGATCTCATCACGGTCGCCTCCGAGGAGATCATCGATCCGGGGAGGACGATCCCGCGGGCCATCCTCATCACCCTGGCGGTGGGTACCGGGATCTACGTGTTCGTGGTGTGGGTGATGATGGGGGTGGTCCCACACACCGAGTTGGCGGAGAGCGAGATCCCGTTCATCTTCGTCGCCGACCGCCTGTTCGGTGGATGGGGTCGCCACGCGGCCATCCTCGCCACCGTCATGGCCAGCCTGTCCGCCTTCAGCGTGACTCTGGGGGCCAGTGCCCGCGTCTTGTACGCCCTCGGGCGCGACGGCCACTTCCCGTCCTTCTTCGCCCGCCTGCACCCCACCTACCGCACCCCCCACGTGGCCCTGGCGGTGTGTGCCGCGTTCGTGATCGCCTTCGCCGCTTCGGGCGCCGTACGGTTCGTGGCCTCCATGGCTGACTTCGGCTTCCTCATGGGGCTGGGGGTGGTGAACTACTCGGTGATCTCCCTCCGGGCACGGATGCCCAACCTGCGCCGTCCCTTCAGCGCGGGTTGGTACCCCTGGGTCCCGATCCTTGGGATGGTCACGTGCTGGGGGCTCGTACCCGCCCTGGAGCTCCGGAGCCTCGCGCTCGGGACCGCGCTCACCCTGGTGGGCGCCCTCGCCTATCTGTACCGGGAGGAGAACCGCCGGGAGCTGCAGCGCCTGCCGGGGGTCTTCCGCTATTGGCTATTGTTGCTGCGTGTGTTCAGGAGGCCGAAGTTGCGAGTCCTCATCATCTGCGGCGGCCAGCAGGGCCGAAACATCGCCGAACGCCTGCTGGCCATGGACGAACACCGGCTGCTGTTCCGCACCGCGCAGCACCAGATCACCTTCGTGGAGGAGGACGAGGATTGCTGCGCACAGCTCGAGAAGCGCTACAACGTGCCGGTGTACCAGGGCGACGGCACCAAGCGCGCGGTGCTGGAGCAGGTGGGGAAGGACTACGTGGACGTCGCCATCGCCGCCTTCGACGACGACGGGCGCAACCTGATCGCCGCCCTGCAGGCCAAGCAGCTGGGCATGCCACGGGTGATGGCCATCGTGCAGGACCCCGACTACCTGCCCCTGCTCGAAGCGGAGGGGGTAGTCGCGGTGAGCGCCCCCTGGGCCACCGCGTCCATGGTGGAGAACTACCTGGAGCGCCCGGGGGTGGCGGAGCTATTCGACATTGGCCGTGGCGTGGCGAACCTCATCGACCTCATCGTCCCCGAGGGCGCGCAGGTGGCCGGCCAGGTCATCCAGCAGATCGACCTCCCCAAGGAATGCGTGGTCGCGGCCGTCATCCGAGGAGACGCGTACGTGGTGCCCCGTGGAGACACCGAGATCGCCATCGGTGACCACGTGATCATCGTCGGCCCACCCCGCGCCACGAAGTCCGCGCGAGACGCCTTCGTGAAGACGAAGTAGCCCCTGCCAGGGGCCGGCCGCGGCAGCGCGCCTATCGGTCAGAGCGTCCGCACGCACCGCACCAGGTTCCACACCCGCTGCACGTCTCCCTGTGGACCCATGCCCCACTTCGGGTAGTCCTCGGGGGCTCCCACCTTGGGGTCGCTTCGCTGCGCACCGGCGCCGTGGACGTCGAGGAACAGGTCCTCGCCCGTGGAGAAGCCCTGCATGTAGCCGAGCGCCTCGCCGAAGGTGATGTAGGCGGCACCCGCGGCGGGCACCATCCCGTCGAGGTGGGTCGTGCTCGTCCAGTACCAGCCGAAATTCTCGTCCCCGGCCTCGTCGGTGATGGCGGTGGACTGGAAGACCGGGTCGATGGCAGGCGAGCCCGTGGTGTCCGGCGACCGGCCGTAGTCCACGATGGACTGGAGTTCCTTGGCGTC
>JAFDJI010000012.1 GCA_019307545.1 Deltaproteobacteria bacterium
GACAGGACGGGAACTTCTACCAGGGCTCGTCCGCCGACTGCACCCCCCAGTGCCTGGGGACCCTCGCCCACACCTGGACCACGGACTGGAGCGACTATCGCGCCGATGTGGAGGTCGTCTCAGACGACAACGACGCCTATGGTCTGCTCTTCTACTACCAGGATGACGACCACTACTACCGGTTCTCGGTCGACCGGCAGCGCGGCTATGCCATGTTGGCCCGGAAGGATCCCTGGACGGTGGTGGTGGAGCTCGCCAAGGTGGTTGGCATCGCCCCCCCTGGGGCCGGCGTCCCGGTGCGACTCGCGGTGGAGGTCGAGACCGGCGCCACGAGCACCATCATGGTGGCCACCATGGACGACGTCACGGTGCTGACCTTCGAGGACGACTCGGCCGAGCGGCTTCAGAGCGGCGGAGTGGGCCTGTACACCTGGGGGAACCAAGGAACGGCCTTCGATGACGTGAGGGTGGACGTCCTCACGCGGTGAGCTGTGACGCCGGGCTTCTCGGCGGAGGCTCTCCAACCTCCTCGACGCGGACGGTTGGTCTAGGGCGTGGTGCGCTCGTCGAGGAGCGCGGTCCAGGACGCCAGTGCCACCTCGAACTCGTCCACGAACTTCGCCGCCTTCTTCACCTTTTTCGCCGTTTCGTCGGTGCTGCTGATCGCGTCGAGGGCTGCACGGGCTTCCTCGTACTTCCGGTCGAGCTGGTCGAGGGCCACTTGGGCCACCTGAGGCGCGTCCTCCTCGCCGAAGGGCGGTGATTCCAGGTCCACCTCATCCTTGATCCCGTTGATGATCTCCAGCTTCTTCTTCGTCTGCGGGCTGACTCCCGAGGGCATCAGCTTCCGTATGTCGCGGCCAATCTCCTCGGCATCGTCGACCTCCGACGGGATCTCCGGACCGGCCAGGGCGACTACGCTTCCCGACAGCAACCAGAGCACGACCACGAACCTGCCTTGCCACATCCCGACCTCCCGCGTGACGTCACCGCTGTTCACGGTACCACCAGAAGAGGCGGGGCGGCGGGCAGGCTGGAGCCCCTACGTACCGGCCCCCAACACTTCCAGCCGGTCCCTCGCCTCCTCCAGGTGCGGGTCGATGGCCACCGCATTCCGGTACGCCTGGAGGGCGCGCTCCGGATCGCTCTCCTCCAGGCACCGGCCAAGGTTGAACCACGTGCCGGCGCGCGACCCGTCGCGCTTCAACGACGTCTGGTACCACCACGCGGCGCGGTCGAGCAACCCCAGCGCCTGGTAGCCGCGCCCCATCTGCAGCGCGAGCAACTCCCCCTTCGCTCCCAGCCAGAAGTCGTTCTCGGCGACCCGCTCCAGCACCCTCCGCACCTGCCTTCGCAATTCCGGGGAGTCCTCGGACGCCAACGCATCGATGACGGTGGGAAAGTAGGCGCGGAAGGTCCACGTGTCGCATGCGCTGGCCCAGATGAGTTGGAGACAGGCCGTCGCCGATGGCGTGGCACTGCGCAGGGCCCAGGTGAGAGCATGCACCTCCCGCGGGCCGAAGTCGTCGATGGCGGTCCGGAAGGCCAGGTCGGTCTCCTTGAAGGCCTCGCGCCGGCCCGGCAGGACGAATGACGACGTGGTGTAGGTGGTGTCGGGGCTGGTCGCGTGCAGGGCGAACCCGCCCATGTCCTGCACCACACGTTCGATCGCGTGGGCGTTCACGGTCAACGAGATGCTGCCGTGTTTGGCTACGGTCCTCACCGTGCGCCCCTCCAACTCCTCGATGCTCCGGGAACACTTGTCCCCCACCAAGAGCATCATCGGCCGGGGCGAGAGCGTCGCCAGGTGCCGGAGCGCGGCGATGGCGCCGACCGGGAACCACACACCTGCCCGGTGCAGGTTGAGGCGGTACTCCTCCAGGATGCTGTTCAGCAGGGGGTCTGTGTAGGGCTCGCCCACGACCTCTCGCTCCTCGGACACCAGCTCGTACCGCTCCAGTCGGGACGGGTCCAGTCGTCGGTCCTCGGTGCGTCCGACGCCGATCAGCACCTCGTGGAGGGCTCCGTTGCGGACCTGGAACGCGTCGGTGGGCACCCCGTCGAACACGTAGTTGGCGACCACGACGAGTGGATTGCGCACCGCACCCGGTTCCAGGCGCGCCCCGGTCCGACGCAGCTCCAGAGCCGCCGGGGCCTCGGTGTCGTAGCGGGCGAAGTCCACCAGCCCCGCCTCGATGAGCGGCTGCATCGCCTCGTGCGCCTCGATCCAGTCCAGGTTCGCGTCGGTGAAGTCCGTGGCGACGACCCGCACCTGCGCCTCCACCGGCATCGCGGTCCCCAACCGCTGCAGGGCGCGAGCGAGGAGGTAGGCCAGGCGGCCCGAGCCGCTGCCGAGCTCGATGATGTACAGGGGCTGGGTCGGGTCCAGGGGACCCTTCGCCCCACCAGGGCAGTCGCGGATGAAGCCCGTGATGAGGTGGGCGTAGCTGGCCGCCACCCGCGCGTTCGTGGACACGCTGAAGGGCACGATGTCCCGACGCCAGGCCTCGGGCCCCTTGAGCGTGAAGAAGGTGCGCTGCATCTCCCAGATCACCGACCGCGACAGCCGGGTCGGCGCCTCCACCGGTGTCGGCCTCTGCTCGCGTCGGTGCTGCTCCCACACCTCCGGGGTCAGCAGCGGCAGGCCGTGGGCCTCTCGCGCCACGTCACACCCGGGGCAGCGCAACCCGTTCTCCCAGGACGGGTTGAATACCCGGCATCCGGTCGGGCGGTGCGGGTAGATGGTACAGCCCGTCCATTGGCCGATCTCACCCTCCAGTGCCGCGCACCTGAGGGGCCGGACCCCGACGGTTCCCTTCATCGCGGGCTCTCCGGGCTCGTAGGGCACGGTCAGGTCATCGGGAACGCCGCCCCCCCGGCTCACTAACTCCTGCTCCTCGAAGCTCACTCGCATCTGGGCACAACAGGCTCCGCAACTGCGGCACGGATGGTGCACAGGGCTACCTCCGGGTCGGGGGGGACCAACATACCAGCGCTACCCTACGGGGAGGACCACGATGGGCACGTCGAGCCTGCCCGTGCCCCCCTGCCCGGTGGCGTGGATGCGCAACACCCAACGGATCCGACGCCACCGCGTCCATAGGCTCGACGGCCCCGAGGAGGGCAGGGTCACCGGCAGGTTCATCTGCTGCCGAATCGTGAGTCCCTCGTAGGTGCCCTCGAGGACCCGTATCTCCCGAACGTGCCAGTGGGTGAGCACCCGCTCCCCGCCCCTGCGGCTCGGGCGGCGCTCCTCCTTGGCGGCCTCCTCCTCCCACATGAGCTGCCAGGACAGCGCGCGATCGGGCCGGCGACCCCGCAGCCGGATCGTCACAGTCAGCGCCTCGCCGAACGCGGCAACCGGGACCGCTCCCACGCGGGAGGGCCTGGGACTGCCCAAGCGCCGGATCCACCCCACCAGCGGCGGACCGAGTGCGGCCAGCACCCCCGTCGTGCCAACGACCACGGCGACCGGGACTGCTTGCCAATGCACATCGAGCCAGGTGAGCGCGCCGCTCGCCACCAGACCCACCGCGACCCCACCGATGAGCCCGCGGAATCCCGCCTGCCCAGCCGACTTCATCGATGCTGCCGCCCGCCGCCTCGACTCCTGCCGACGACCCAGACGGGTGAGGTGCTCCCTGGGAAACGCCCGACCGGATGCGAGTGGAGACGGAGTGACCTTCAAGACCGCGTCCGCCAGCTTGTCGCGGCCCCCACGCCGCCACTGCACCCGCGCCGTCACCGTCCACTCCACCTGAACCAGGGAACCGCCGTGGCTGGTCGGCCCGTGCGGAACTTCCAACTCGAAGGGCAGCGCCTGCTCGCCGCCCCCCTCGTTCCAGCCGACCAGCACCCGCTCGCCCACCACCTCGACCACGTCACGGCGGGGGTCGGAGCCGCGGGCGGCCCACCACAGGCGCACCAGAACCCGGCGGACGGGGCGTGAGGGTGGCAGGTCGAGGTGGACGGTCCCCCGGACCAGGCCCCCGGCCGGGACGGCGTCCGATTCGAGGCGGACGCCTACCTCATCGCTCATCGCGGTACGGCGCGCAGCCAGGCCTCGACCCGCTCCTGGCCCCAGCGCTCCTGCAACTGGCCATCCAGGGGCGCCCAGGCGTCGGGGCCGATGCGTCGTGCCACCTGCCTCGCCTCGTCCAACAGCGGCGGGACGGCCGCGTCGCGACCGTCTTGCACCAGGGCGTCGGTGAGCGCGAGCACCGCTGGCGCGTACAGCGGCCAGTCGTCCGTGTCCCGGCCGACCTCCCGCGCGAGCTGCAGGTGCTTGCGGGCGCGATTGGGTTGATGACCAGCCTCGAGCGTGGCCAGCAACAGCGCCGCGCGCCCCAACTCCCGGGGAAAGGACTTGCGATCGACCGCGAGCTTCAGCACCCGGCGGTAGGCCGACCGCGCCTCGGCAAGGTCCCCGCGTTGGGTCAGGATCTGGCCCAGGGTCAGGTGCAGTCGCGCCCGAAGTGACGGTGTCCCCCCTTCCTTCTTCACCCGTTCCTGGAGCTGTTCCACGGCTCGTTGCGCCTCATCGGCATCGCCGGTGCGGCGCAGGGTGACCGTCACCTGCTCCAGCCGGGCCAACACCTCGCCCCGCAGGTCCCCCGCCTCCTGGGCGAGGTCGCCAAGGACGCGGGAAACGGCGGCCACGAGGCCGAGGTCGCCGCGCTCGATGGCGATGAGCTGGGTACGCTGGCCGGTGGCACGCGCCAGCTGTAGCATCCGGTACCGCGCAGCGAGGTTGAAGGCCTGGCGCCAGTCCTCCAGCACCCCTTCGCCACCCGCCTCCTCGCGCACCGCCGCTACGAAGGCCGCGATGTCTGCCGCAACCGGGTGCTCGCGTTCGACCGCCAGGTCCCGAAGGTCGACGAGGATGCCGATCAGGTCGTCGACCCGCTCCCGGGCGGATTCGGCGACGCGCGCCGTCGCTTCGAGATTCCGGATCCGGGTGGCGACCTGCCCCAGCTGGCTTTCGACAGCCTCAGGGGCGCGGCGCGCCTTCTGCAACAGCTCCGCCACCGACCTGGCCAGGGCCGGCCCCTCCTTGGCAACCGCGCCCACGATCGCCGTCACCTCGCCCAGCTTCCGGGTCGCCGCGAGGGCACGCTCCAGGATCTCGGCCAGCTCCACGTCGTGGGGCTTCATGGCCTCGACCCACTCCTCGGCACCATCGGCCAGCTGGCCCGTGGATTCGTCCAAACGCCGGGCCGGCTCCGCAAACACCTCGAAGGAGCGGGCGATCCGCTGCAGCTCGCCCGACGACGCCTCTATGAGCCGATCGAGGTCTGCGCCGCTGATCACCGCGTCGGCGCTGGCCTCGTCCAGGAGCCGCTCCAGGCGGCCCGGGTCGGCAGGATCGTCCATCGCCCCTGCCAGCTCCCGCAGGATGGCACCGAGGGGCTCTGGACACGCCTCTGCCGCTGCTCGCAGCTCGGCGGCCGGTAGGTCACCCAGCGCCTGGAGCACCGCCCGGCGCCGCTCGTCGTTCGTCCTCAAGGTCCGGCTCAACTCCCAGGCGGATTCTCTATCAACTCACGTCGCCGTTTGTACTCTGCGGCCCAGTCGGCCAGTGTTTCGAACGAGCTGATGAAGGCGCTGGCCTCGGTGGCCGCGGTGGTCTTGTGCTGATCTCGCTCGGCGAGCGCCTGGACCTTCTGGTTCGTGATCTCGTCCCGGATCGCGATCTCCTCGTCGTGCTTCGCGTGAAGCTGATCGACGTTGCACTGGGCCGTCTGTTCCTCTTGGGCGCCGGCGGCGAGGGCCGTGTCCAGGAAGGCTCGCTGCTCGCCGGAATACCCCTGCGCAGCCTCCGTCTCCTCCGAAGCCGCATCGCCTGCCTGGCCGTGCGCATCGCCCATCGCTTCGCCGCTTCCCTCGTCTCCGCCACTGGGCTGGCCTTCGGTGGCGTCGCTTCGCTCGGTCATCTCCATGATCAGGTCGGTGACCAGGCTGGCGAACATGGAGTCGGGCTCGGGCGTCTCCGTGTTCGCACCACCGAGGGCGGCGGTCCGCCGGTCCTCCTCGCCCTGCCCCGCCTGCACCTCACTCTGGCTCTGCTGCGCCGCGTCGACGATCGGTTCGCCGGCGTTGGCGAGGGTCTCGGTGTCGGTCGCCATGTTGGTGACCGCCTGCTCGGCCACGTAGCACCGGTAGGACTGCTGGTGTGCCGCCATGTAGTGTTCTGTGGCCACGCGCGCCGCGTCGCGATGCTCGAACATCTCCTCCATCTCCGCGGGCGGAGTGAACAGTAGCAGCTCTTCGACCAGCGCCTGCTGGTTGCCGATACGCTGGATCTGCTCCTTGGTCTCGGGCTGGAGGCCCAGGGCCTGAACGCCCATCTGTGCCACATCGCCGAGACTCTCCGGCCGCTGGCCCTCGGGCATCGCCGCGACATCGTCGCGGGTCCCGGTGAGCAGGGTGATCAGGCTGAAGAAGGGCTGCTCGAGCACGTCCTTGTACGCCGAGCCCACACCACCGGGGGCGTTGCCGGAGGAGCTGTTCTCCACGGCGTCGGTCTGGTGACGCATGCTCTCGGCATCGCGTGCGCGCCGCTCGAGGTCCGGGACCTCGGTGTCGAGTTCGCGGAGCCTTTCGGTCGCGGCCGTCCGCTCGCCCCGCTGCTGCTCCAGTTGCCCCTCGAGCCGGCTGACCTCGTCGCCCGCGCCTGCCGCGCGCCCCAGCCTCTCGTTCGCCGCGTCCGCGCGGCCCTGGTGCTCCTCCCGGGTGCTGCCGGTATCGACCTGGGACCGGCCCCGTTCCGAATCAATCTGGGACTGCATCCCGTCGGCTTGGTCGCTCTTCCCCTGGGCCTGCTCGCGCAGGGCAGTCGGGTCCCGGTCGGCGGGAGAGAGGTTGTCGGCTTCGGTGTTCCGCTCCCGCGCCACGGTGGCGTTCTCCGCGGCCTCCTGACGGGCCGCTTGAACCTCCTCGCCCATGGCCCGCATGGTCTGGTTCTCGACCTGGTCCCACGGGACGTTGCGCCGGCCCTCGCGGCCTTCGGTCACCACGATGCCGTTGTCGTTGATCTCGAGTACGCGACGTTGCACCGTCGTCTCGCCACCCTCGCCGCCTTGCACCCGCACGCGGCTGTCGCCGCTACCCCACCGGTCGCGCATGCCCTGCATCCCATCGTCGGCTTGTCGGGTCGCGTCGTCTGCGGCGGTTTGCCGGGTGGCTGCCTCCTGACGGATGCCGCCTGCCCGCTCCGCGTCGGTCGCCTGGCTGCGCAGCGACTCGGCTTCCTGGCGCAACCCCCGCTGCTGACCATCGAGATCGCCCGCCTGCTGGCGCGAGGTTGCGGCTTCGTCGTGGCGGCGGACGTGCCCCTCCTCGGTGTCGGCATCCTGGCGCGCGGCCCTCTCGACCTCGGCGTTCTGGCGCGCGGTCTCCAACTCGTTCGCGGTACGGCCAATGTCCTCGTCGGCCTGGGTGCGGCGCTGCTGCTCGGTTTCCACCTCTTGCCGCCTCGCTTCCAGGTCGTCGCGCACCCGCTGCACGCCCTCCTCGGTGCCGTCGTCCCTCGACTGGCGGGCCCGGTCGGTGGCCTCGTCCTGGTCGTTGCGGTTGACCGCATCCTCCACCCTCGACAGGACGGCCCGCTCGCGGTCGATCTGCCGCTGGGCGCTGTCGAGCTGCCTTTGCAGGTTGCTGCGGTCGGCGGACGAATCTCCCACCTGGTCGAGCTGGTTTCGCAGGCTCTGCACCTGGCCCTCGAGGTCCCTGATGTTGTCGGCCAGCCGCGTGTAGGGTGCCAGACCCTCGCGAGCGGACTGGTCCGGATCGGTGGCCAGCCGGCTCAAGTCGCGGCAGGAGTTCACCAGCTCGGGGATCGCATTGGTGACCCCTCGGACGACGCGCGAGAAGAACCGGCGCACCCGGCTCGGCTGGTCGCCGTCGTCGCGGTTGCGCGCGTCGTCGCCCTCTTCGCCGTCGCGCGGGCGGTTGCTCTCCTCGCCATCGGGGTGCTGCTGGGCCTCGGCCTCATCACGAAGCCGATTGGTGTCGGCATCCAGGTCGCGGTTGGCCGCGTCGACATCGTCTCGCACCGCGTTTGTATCGGCCTCGCCCCGCGCCGGGCCGTCACCGACGTCGCCGTCCGGGGCGGAACTGGAGCTCCTGGTCACCCGGTTCGAGACCGCGTCCTGGACACCCTCGCCGGCCATGTCGCCGAGCTTGGCGCCCGCCTTCTCTCCGAACGCCCCGCCGGCCTCACTCACGCCGCCCAGCTGCGAAGCGTACATGTGGGCCGGCACCAGGAACGCGGCGGCGGTGCGGAACACCGCGGCCAGGGCGGACAGGACCAGGACCACGATGCCCAGCGCCGAGTTGATCCGGGCCAGGATGCCGCCGGCGCGCACCAGCCAGCCGCCCGCGGTGACGAAGGGTGCCCCCACGCCCGCCAACCACAGCAGCGCGAGGCCGAAGATGATGCAGATCCCGCCGATGATGTAGCAGAGCGCCGACAGGGTCCCCACGATCTGCTGGATCATGTCCAGCAGGTCGCGCAGGCCGCTGAACAGGTCGGCGAAGGCTGCGCACAGGATGCCGATGACGTCGCCGACGTCCTCGGCTTCGCCCAGGTTCGACAGGGTGTCGCCGATGTTGCCCAGGTGCTCGATGCCGCTGGAGCCCTTCGAGGCCAGACCCGCGTAGAACTCCGGGTTCCACGGCGGGTTCTGGATGATCTGGATCATGGGCCCGATCATCGGGGTGCGCACGGCACCCCGCGAGGCGAAGGTGAGCACCTTGTCGCCCAGCTTGCCCAGGGTGTCGAGGATCAGGGTGTCCACGAACCCGTCGGTGAAGGCCTTGGCGAAGTCGCCCGTGAAGCTGTCGAAGAGCGTTTCCATGATCTGGCCGCCGCGGCCGTAGTCGGCGCCCTGCGGGGCGAGGTCGTTGCCCAGCTGGACCTGGTGGTTGCTTTCCACGACGATGTCGGCGAGCCCCTGGTCCGTGATGGACCTCATGGACTCGAACTCGGAGATAGCGGGGGCAAGCTCCGGCACCGCCCCCCCGGGGAGGTCACCCCCGGCCGGGCCGAACTGACCGGCCTCCAGGTTGTTGGACGCACTGCCGGCGTCGGCGCCGCCCTCGCCTTCGCCCGTGCCCTCTCCGCCGCCCTGGCCCTCACCCTCTGCGGCAGCCGCTCTGGCGGCCTCGGCGGCTGCAGCAGCCTCGGCGTCCGCCTGGGCCTCCGCCTTGGCAGTGCGCTCCACGTGGTCGAAGGCCTGCTCGGTGCTCTCCCAGAACCCGCGGCCGTTGAACTCCTCGTTGAAGGCAGCCTGCATCTCTGAGGCGACTTCGCCGCCGTCCACCGCGCCCTGCCACATGCCCTTGAGCTGGTCGAACGGTTCGGAGCGTCGGATGCGGTTCATGGCGCGATCGGCCCTGGTGCGCCGCTCCTCGCCCTCGTAGTCGTCGTAGGCATCGCACAGGTCGTCGAAAGCGTCCAGGTCCTCGACCAGACCAGCCACCCCATCGACGCCGTCCTCGTAGCGATCGAGCTTCTCGGCGGAGTCCTCTTCCGCCGTGGAGTCGGGACTCGAGGTCGGAGCCTGGTTCTGGGGCAGGTTCTGGGCCCGTGCCTGGGTGCTCTGCTCGTACGCGGCGAGCGCGGACGTCAGGTTCGAGGCACCGTCGTCGGCCGCGACGTGGCCGTCGGGAATGCCCATGGAGGGGGATACCATCTCGGCGCCGGCGGCAAACTGCTCGGCCGCCACGTGCGCCTCGGCCTCGGCAAGCTCGCCGGGCTGATCGAGAGATTCGTCCACCGGCAGATGGTCCTGGGCCACGTGGACCACCTCGTGGGCCAGCAGGCCGCGGCCCTCGCGGGTCTCAGGGTCGTAGGCCTGCGGGTCGAGCAGGACCTCGCCACCTTCCATCAGGCCGCGGGCCCCATGTGCAGCAGTGCGTGCCTCACCCTCGCCGTCGACCCGCACCGGCACGGCGGCCACCGGCAGCCGGAGGGTGTGCGCCAGCTTGGTGAGCAGCTCGGCAGTACGGCGCGCCCGATCGGGGTCGAGGTCGACCACCGACCCGATGCGGACCGGCACCTCTTCGGTCGCCTCGGCCGTGAGTTGGAGCTGTTCCGCGAGCAGCGCCGCGCCTTCCGGCGAATCCGGCTGGTATTCGCCCTCGGCGAAGAACACGTGACTCCCGAGGGCGAAGGCACGGGCGTCAAGGGCTTCCGCCGCCGCGACCGCGGCCGCGTCGGTGTGGACCACGACATCGTCGATGGGTGTGCCGAGCGTCGCGGCAAGGCGGCGCGCGACGGCGGGCGGGATGCGCTCACCACGGCTGTCACGGATCAGGTCGAGCAGATCGGTGGGGCCTTGGGCTTCGGCACCCAGCTCTTCTGCAGCCTCAGGCGCCTCGACGGCCTGCTCCTCCTGGACGGCAGGCTCCTCTTGGACCACCGGCTCCTCGATCGCCTCTTCCACCTGCACCGACCCGGCCGCGCCGTGCTGCTCCAACGCTGCCGCATCAGATTCCTCGGCGGACAGGCCTGCGTCGACCTGGTCGAGGCGTCGCAGGATCGCAGTCTCGTTGGCGTAGGCCTCACGCTCGTGGCTATCGCTGGGACTCGAGACCTCCATGCCGTCCGAGGTGGACGGGAGACGCCCCTCGTCGTGTTGGACCACGTGAGTGAGCTCGTGGGCGAGCAGCCGATCGCCGCGAGGTGTGCCTGGCTTGAACTCGACCGTACCGAAGAAGATCTCCGAGCCAAGGGCGAACGCGTGCGCGTTCAGCGCCTCTGCTGCACGCCCGGCAGCACCACTCGTGTGCACGCGGACGCGCGTGAAGTCGTGCTCGAAGGCCTCTTCCATGCGCTCCCGGTGTTCTTGGGGAAGGACCTGCCCGGAGCTGGACGCGATCTCATGTGCAGCCGCTTCGGTGTCGAGCGCCTCTGCGCGCCGCATCAGCCGTGTCATCGCCTGATTGGAGGAGAGCGGGCCACCACCTTGCAGGCCCGCGACCGCTTCGGTCATCTCCGTGGCGACCACCGCCTCGAACCCACCGAGGTCTTCCCCGGAGAGCGCGGACCCCAGCAACTCGTTGCCAGCGATCTCATGCAGCAGTGACACGGTCCGCGCCTCGGCGGATTCCACTACCGCGCCGGACGACGACTGCTCGTCCGCGCTGACATCCGACTGATCGGGAAGTACGACTATCGCGGGGTCAACAGCGCGGTCGTCCCCGTTTGGGAGGGAGGAGTTCCTCTTCATGACAGACTCACATAGCAGGATAACAAGGCAAACTTAGCACCCAGCGTCGGCACTGTCGTGTGTGTTCCGGCCCGCTGACGGCTGATACGCGGATCCGCACCGTGGTACGGATGGTCTCCCTCCTTCCGATGCTGCTCGCCTCCAACGGGGACCTTCCCGTAGACCTCGTGGATGGTCCCACCAAACGGGCTACGACACATGGCCGGAGGAGCCATGCACGGACTGGTCGAGTGCAAGAAGGTCTACGTGGACGCATCGCGCTACGGCGGTGTGGGTGCATTTGCCGCATGCGACATGGAGGAGGGAGAGCTGGTGGAGCGCGGCATCGTCCGCCGACTGCCCACCGGCTTCAACGGCAACGAGAGCCCCTATGTCTTCACCTGGAGTGAGGACCGCACGGTCTGGGCCATCGGGTCGGGGTGCTCGACGTTCTACAACTGCTCGACGGACCCGAACACAGAGATGTCCCGGGACTTTGAGAACGACACCTTCGAGATCCGGGCACTCCGTCCCATCTCCACGGGCGAGGAGCTCACCCACGTCTACAAGAGCCTCCGCTGGCGGACCTGTTTCGAGGATCTGCGCTAACCCCAATACCGATCACTTAGGCTGAGCGGGCTACGCTATCAGCTATCAGCTATCAGTTATCAGCAATCAGCCTGATAGGAGCCGGAGAAAGCTCGCTGGCTGATAGCTGATGGCTGACGGCTGACGGCTCCCTTCGCGCCAAGTGACTGGCATTGGCGCTAACTGACATCCCTCACGGGATGCGGGCCAGCCCATCCTGTTCCCGCCGTCCGCCAAGGGCGGGCGACATGCCAACACAGCCTCTGCGTTGCCATGAGAGCGGTGTACACTGGTAGCCGGTTCCCATCGAAATCTACCCAGTCTCCGGACCGAGATTCCGCGCGGATACACAGGCCTCGACCATTGAATTCAAGATCCTGGCCCCATCCCGTTTCCGCCCGGGAGCGCATGCTCCTCGGCCTCTATCTGCTCATTCTCTGTGCGGGTCTCGCGCTGATCGCAACGAGTAGACGGCTGTGGTTCGATGAGCTCGTCAGTTGGTATGTCACCCTGCAGGAGGGGCCGGGCGGTGTCCTGCGCGCGCTCCTGGGCGGTGCGGACACCCTACCGCCCATCGACTATTGGATCCGCCAAGCCAGCATTTCGCTGTTTGCCGAGAGCACCCTCGCCTTCCGGCTTCCTTCGATTCTGGCCTACGCCTTTGGGCTGCTGTGTCTCTGGAGTTTCGCGCGACGCCGGGTTTCGGCCGCTGTGGCGTGGATGGCGGCACTCGTTCCGCTCGCGACGGCAAGCCTCTACTACGCGACCGAGGGCCGCCCCTACGCGACACTCCTCTTCCTGCAGGCTCTTTCCCTGTTGGCGTGGCAGCGAGCGGTGGAAGACCCCAAGAGCAGGCTCTGGCCGCTGGCCCTCTTCGTGTCGTTGGGGGCGGCTCCTCTCACGCATTACTTCGGCGTGCTCAACTATCTACCGGTCATCGGTGGCGAGGCTCTGCGCAGCCTTCGCGCCGGAGGCGTCTCGAAGAGGATGGTGCTCCCGATCGGGCTCGCGTTGTTGCCCCTCGCCCTCCTTCCCCTGTTTGCGCAACATGCTCTCGAGATGCGAGAGGCGTTCTGGGCCCGGGGATACGGCCTGATGAGGCCGATCGACAGCTATCGGTTCTTGCTGGGGGACATCCTGCAGCCCGTCCTGCTTCTCATGGCGCTGGGTATCGTGCTCGCGCTGCGGGGCGGTCCAGAAGAGCCTCCAGAGCGAGCGGGATTCCGGGCCCATGAGCTCTTCGCCATCTTCATCCAGGTCTCCACGCCGTTGGTCGTGCTGATCATGGCCATCGCGTACACCAACGCGATGACGCATCGATACGCAATCATCACCTGCTTCGGATTCGCCCTGCTGTCGGCTCACACCGTGGACAGGCTCGAGCGTCGCATCCCACGGCTCGTTCCTCTTCTTCTCACAGTCCTTCTCTTCTGGAGCGGGCGTCAGCTGTTTCTTGCGATGGAGCAGGCAGGCGACCACGATGAACAGGCAGATTTGGAGGCTTCTCTTGCCGGAGCGAAGCTCCCGGTCGTCGTCGACAATCCGCAACTCTTCTTGCAGAGCTACCATTACCTTCCCACAGCATCGAGCGACAGGTTGTTCTATCTGAGCGACCGCGAAGAATCGCGCCGCCGTCTCGGATACGACAACGACGAGATCGCCATCGAGAACTTGGGGGTCTGGGTTCCGCTGAAGAACGAACGCTTCGATGCGTTCACGCTCCGTGAGCGCGAGTTTCTCGTGCTCGCCGATCACCCACGCGGCTGGCTTCTGGCGCGTCTGACGGATGAGAATGCAGAGCTGCAATTGATCTCACGCATCGGACGGCTTGAGGTATTCCATGCCTCGTTGGATTCCGTCGGTGACTAGCTCAGGCTGATGGCGAGGCACCGCAGCACCTGACGGGGGGCCCAGGTGCCGCCGACGATGGCGCGTCGCCACGCCACCGCGGGCGCCAACACCCCGTGGTAGGGGTCCAGCGGGAATGCTCCTCGTGGGCACTCGGGTCTACCCCTTCGCGACCGGTCGGGACCCGTGCCCCGGTTCCAGCCCCCCCATCGAAGACACTGCGAGAATCAGGAGCGCCACACCCACCAGGGGCAGCCAGCTCACGAGGGTCACCGCGGGGTGCACCACCGGTATTTCGGGCGGCCCCGAGGTCCCCACATCCAGTAGGGCGACGAGCCACGATCGGGGGACCAGGAGCACCGCCACCGCACCCGCAGCCAGCCGCGGGCGCCCGAGACGCCCATCGCGCCAGGCCGCCCACAGGATCACCGCGACCGGAATCAGCGCCACCAGGTAGGGCGACCAGGCGATGGGCCCGGCGACGACGCTCGTGCACACGCCGACCCCGAAGGCTGCGTCGATAGACCGGGCACGCGTGGCGACCAGGACGCCCGCCCCCACCGCTGCGAGCAGGCACGCCGCCGCTGCGGGACCGGCGAGGCCCGGAGCGTCCACGAAGGGGGCCGCGTGCACCCCGTACAGGGCCGTGGACCCGGTGCCCTCGAACAGCTTGAACCCGAGGCTGTAGGGAGAGAAGTTGTAGACATGGCCCCGGTACAGCGCCGAGCCGAGGCTCGCGGTGGCCGTGTAGTACCGCAGGAGGCCCTCGAAGCCGAGGATGGGCAGGGTGGCGAGGTTCAGCGCCCCGGCAGCGGCACCGGCGACGAAGGCCGCCTTGACCTGCCGACGCAGCAGCAGGATCACCACGAGGGGCCAGCCCAGTAGCTTGAAGGCGATGCTCGCCCCCAACAGCAGGCCCCCGCGCACCGGCCTGCCGGATCGGAGCGCCACCCAGGACAGGGTCAGCAACAGGGTCAGCGGCGCCGTGAGCTGGCCCAACACCAGCTCCTCCGCGATCGGGAACCAGGCGGCGGCGCACAGCGCCCCCAGCGCGATCTGCATCGGCGAGGGTCGCGCGCCCACGGCCCGCAACGCGACCACGGCAGCGGTGACCAGGCTGCCAACACCCACGAACAGCCACAGGGTCGCCGCTCCCCGCAAGGAGAGCAGGCCAAGGGGCAACATCACCAACACCATCGGCGGTGGGTGCGGCGAGGGCTGCGGGAAGGCCTGGGCCCCTGCCTGGTACCGCGCGTACAGCTTGGGGAGCATGGTGTACGGGTCGAGGCCGTCCAGGACCGCCCGCCCGAGCATCCAGTCCTGCACGAAGTCCTTTCGGACCACGAGTTCCGGAGAGAGCGAGCCGACCACCTGCATCAGCCCGAGTACGCCGAGCGCCGCGGCGAGCGCGATGGCCAGCCGCACCCCGAGGGGTGCCCCTTGCGTTTCCCGAGCCTCCATCGACCTCACCTCCGCTCGTCCGTAGCCACCAGCCGCGCAAGCCACAGGAACACGACGATCAGCACGAAGAACAGTGGCTGGATGCCGATCACGTCCACCGCCTTGTAGGCAGGGAACAGGAAGAACGCAGCCACGACCGCGAGGCGCGTCGGCCATGGTACGTCCCCCCGCCGCCGCAGCACCTCGTCGAGGCCGAGGAGCACTGGCAGCACGAGGAGGCCTGCGTCGTAGTACACGAGGTGCGGGCTCACCAGCATCGTGCCGGCCACGAGGAGCCCCCAGGCCGCGACGAAGCCGGGTCGATCGGGGCCGCTGCGCCGCAGCAGCGCCACCAGGGTCACCGCCACCGCCGCGACCCCGAGCCACCCGACCGGCCCCGCGAGGGACTCCGGGAGCACGTGATGGGCCACCCGCGGGATGGAGAACTGGTAGGGGCCGGTGGCCGCCAACTCTCGCGGCTGGTGGGCGCGTAGGGCGTCGACCATACGCAGGGGCCAGTCCGCGCCGATCACCACGGCCCCCACCGCGTAGTGGGCCAGACCGATCGCCATCGCCACGCCGGCCGCCGTCCACCGGCGCCACAGGAGCAGCGCCACCCCTGCGAGCACCCCGTACTGCGGCTTGAAGGACAGCATCCCAACCGCGACCCCGGCCAGGACGGCCCGGTCGGCCCGGAGGGCGCCGAAGGCAAGGGCCAGGAGCCCGAGGGTGAGCGGCGTGTTCTGCCCGCCCCACATCGTGCGGATCACCGGCGAGTAGGCCACCACGACGCACAGGGCGGTCATCCCCGCCCGGCGGTCCGGGATCAGGTGCGGCAGGTGGCGACGCACCGCCAGGGCCCCCGCCATGAAGGCGGCCGTCATCCCGAGGCAGAACAGCACGAAGGTCGGAACGTACCCGAGAGGGACCGCCGGCGCGACGGCGATGGCGAGGCCAGGCGGGTTCAGGTAGGGCTGGAAGTACCCGTGACCCACGACGAGGATCTGTTCCTGGAGCACCTGCTGGGCGTGAAAGTCGTACAACTCCAGGCCCCGTCCGGCGTGCACCATGACCCCACCGGTCCAGAAGGCGAGGAAGTCTCCTGTGTTCGGGTCGATCCCCGTCGACGGATCGACGCGACTTGCCAGGTAGGCCACCACGACGATCACGAACCCCAGCGCCTGCACGCCGGCCACCAGCGTGAGCAGCGGGGGCTCGGTCAGCCTGCGCAGCACGCGCAGCAGCACGCCCTGGGTGTCGGGGTCGCCGTCCATCCGGGGCAGCCTACACCGAAGCACGTGGGGGTACATGCCCCCGCGCGGCGCGGATCAGCGGGCGGCGCGGTCCACGAGAACCACCTCGTCGGCACCGCCGTTCATCGCGACGCCAACCACAAGCCTCCGCCCGGGAGCACGCCGATCAGGTTGACGATGCCCCACGCCACAGACACCGCCAGCGCCTCTTCAGCGGGGACCCCCGCATAGCCCAGCGCCACCACCATGCCCGCCTCGCGCACGCCCCAGCCGGCGACCGAGACGGGCAACACTGCGAGGAGGAAGACCGGCGGGCAGAGCACCAGGTAGTGCCAGAACTCTGCTTGTAGCCCCATGGACAGACCGAGCACGCCGGTGCTGGCCGAGGCGACAATGAAGGTGAGCATGGCGCAGCCGACGGCCGGCAGCCCGTAACGGGGAGCCATCAACAGGCGGCGCATGGCGTCCGCGAGTCCCCCCACCGCGCGAACGAGCTTGTAGGTGGACTCGAGCAGGTGGTGTCCGAAGAAGGCGAACACGACGATGCCGCCGACCAGCGCCAAAAGAAGAAGTGCAAACACCGCGAAGGAGCCCGATGTGCCCACGATGCTCGGGACGAAGGGCTGGGTGACCACCACCAGCAACCCAAGCCCGACCAACGCGCAAGCGCGGTCGACAACGATGCTGCTCGTCACCGCGCCGGCATCGTGGCCAGCCCGGTGCATCAGGAAGATGCGGAGCCCGTCCCCACCGAAGGTCCCGGGCATCGCTTGGTTCGCGAAGCCCGTGATGTAGAAGTAGCGCAGCGCTTCGAAGGGCCGCAGTGGCACGTCGATCGAACGGCACACCAGCCACCAGCGGAGCGCCCCGTTCGAGACCATGAAGACGATGAGGGCAATAGCCAGCAGCCCAGCCCCCACCGAGAGCTTCGCCATCGTCGCCGTCGTGGTCTGCCAATCGACGTTGTAGAGAATCACCCCGAGCACGCTGAAGGTGGCGCACACCCGGAAGATCAACCCGAGCCAGCCCGAGCGTCGCGGCTTGTCTGCTTGGGTCGGGGCTTCGCTCACGCAGGTGGCTCCGTGGTGTTGGGGTCGAGAGGCTGCGATGATTAAGGGGAATGGTATCCATGCGCCATCGTCGGGACGGCGTACGGCGTGCCCCCCCCCACCCCAGGTAGCCCCGTGTCTGCAGCGCGCCCGTCGATCGCGATTGTCGTTCCCTGCTACAACGAGGCCGATCGGCTCAACCCAGCCGAGATCCTCCGCATGGCCGCCACCCCCGAAGTCAGGGTGCTGTTGGTGGACGACGGCTCCTCCGACGCGACCGCCGAGGTGCTCACGCAGCTCTCCGAAGCGAGTGAGGACGTCGATTGGTTGCCCATCCGCCCCAACGGGGGCAAGGCGGAAGCAGTCCGCCATGGGCTCCATCGGGTCCTCGACGAGGGGGCAGCGCTGGTGGGCTATTTCGACGCCGATCTCGCCACGCCCGTAGACGAGATGATCCGGCTGTGCCACAAGCTCAGGGCCAACCCCGACATCCACGTGGTACTCGGCTCCCGCGTCGCGTTGGCAGGACGCACCATCGACCGCCACGCGGGCCGCCACTACGCCGGTCGGGTGTTTGCTACGGTCGCTTCGCAGATCCTCGACGAGGCCATCTACGACACCCAGTGCGGTGCCAAGGTGTTCCGCAGCACCGACGCGCTGAAGGGCGCCTTGTCGAACCCCTTCAACTCCCGCTGGGCTTTCGACATCGAGCTCATCGGCCGGCTGATCATCGGCACGCCTCATGTTCCCGGCATTGGCATCGGCCGCGTGCGCGAGATCCCCCTTCGGCAGTGGATTGACATCCCCGGCTCGACAATCGGTCTGATGGACTTCGTGAGGACCGCCTTCGACATGTTCAAGGTGAGCGCGGACCTGCGTAGACGGCGAGCCGCTCTGGGAAAGCGGGACTGATCGCCCCTCCCCCGCGCGGTGGAGTAGCCAGCGCTTCCGCTACGTCAACCCAGCTCGGACAGGACGCGCCAGGGCTTGGGGAACCAAGCCCAGTGGTCGTTCACCCAGACCAGGCCGTCGTAGCGCAGGCCGTCGTAGCGCCAGCACATCCACACCCTGGAGGTGTCCAGGACCTGGGCTACTGCGTGGTACGCCTCCGGGAAGTGGGCCGACAGCTCGTTGTCCTCACGGAGCATCCCCGCTGGGCTC
>JAFDJI010000835.1 GCA_019307545.1 Deltaproteobacteria bacterium
GTAGAACGGGTGGGGCAGCGAGTTCAGTGCCAGCTCGAGGACGTCAATCTGGTGGCGTAGCCCGTCGACTTGTGCCTCCAGGTCGGTAATGCGTTCGTCGACGGAGCGCTCCAGACCCTTGCCAGGCGCGTCATGGCGTTCTTGAACAGTCATCTCAATCCACGGGAAGGCGGCAGATGATGGATTCGGCTGGCAAAAAACAAGAATACAGGGAAAACCACGTTAAGATGGGTGCTGGATTATGGTGCCGGAGGTCCGGTGTCCAGGCAAGCCGGAGACAGCCGTGGGTTGTTGAACGGTCGCGTTGTGCGAGGCATAGCGGACACTAGCATCCATTAATGTATTCGAAGGCGGTATGGGAGGGAAGTCAGTGAGGATGTGGTTCGCAGTCCTATGGCTCGCGGCGTGTGCCGAGGCGCCAACCCATCTCGAACCAGCCCAGCCGCGGGCCCCCGAGGCCTTGGGTCTGGACTTTCCCCGCCCCTCCGGCGAGGCGCTGCGCGCGGCTGCCATCCGCGCCTACCAGACCGACCCCGGTCCAGCCTACGACCTGGTGGCCGACGACCGGGGGTGGACTGCCACCAACGCTCCCCAGGCGTTCACGATGCGCGTCGACGACCAGGGCCTCGGGCTGAACGGCGACGGCTGGTACCTCGACCTGCACACAACCGAGTCGCGCCCCGTCGTCGACGGCAACCTGGTCTCGTGGGGGTCCTCCGAGTGGATGCTGCATGGCCCGCTGGGCGTGGAGCACGGGTTTACCCTCGCGTCGGGCGGCGATGAGGTCCGGCTGAGCGTGCCGATCGACACCGATCTCCATGCCGAGCCCGACCGGGCCGGGGTGCGGTTCGTCGACGACCGCGGTACCCCGCGCGCCTGGTACACGGGCCTGTACGCGCTGGACGCGGCGGGTCGGTTCCTCCCGGCCTCGATGCACTGGGCCGGCGATGCCGTGGACATCGTGGTCGACACCGCCGGCGCCGCGTGGCCGGTGGAGGTCGATCCCATCGTGGCCAGTATGAACCTCCTCGACACCCTGTTCGCCGAGCCCGAGGAGGACGGCGAATTCGGCCTCGCCCTCGACCTCGACGGCGACACCCTCGTGGTGGGCGCCCGCAGGACGGATGACCGCGGGAGCACGGACAGTGGCGCGGTGTACGTGTTCGTCGAGACCAGCGGCCGCTTCCTACTCGAGCAGAAGATCGTGCCGACCGCCGCAGAGGCCAGTGGCTGGTTCGGCGGCGCGGTCGCCATCGATGGCGACACCCTGGTGATCGGCGCCAGCGAGCGCAACGGCGCCGGCACCGACCGGGGTCAGGCCTGGGTCTACGACCGCACCGGCACGACCTGGTCGCTGACGACGGAGTTGGTGAGCCCGAGCATCGACAACGACGACCGCTTCGGGTTCTCGGTGGCCATCGACGGCACCGTGATCGCCGTGGGCGCGCCCGACGCGGATCTCGTCACCGAGAAAGAGGGCGCGGTGGCCATCTTCGAGCTGGTCACTGGCACCTGGACCCACCGCAGCACGGTCGCGAAGGCCGATCTCGACGTCGGCGCCCAGTTCGGCTTCTCGGTCGCGGTCTCTGGCAACCTGATCGCCGGAGGCGCGCCCTACTACACCGACAACAAGACGGACCAGGGCCGGTCGCTGGTCTACGAGCTCAGCGGCGGGACCGCGACGCAGAAGGGCTCGCGCAAGGGCAGCGAGACCAAGGGCCGCTTCGGCTTCAGCGTCGACATCACCGCCACCCATTTGCTCGTCGGCGCGCCCGGCAAACTGCTGGGCACCCAGATCACCGGGTACGTGCGTGCGCTGTCGGGGAACGCCGCCGACGGGTGGACCATCGACTCCACCTTCAGCGCGAGCGATGGCAGCACGGGCGACTACTTCGGGTGGGACGTGCAGCTCACCAGCTTCGGCGCGGTCGTCGGTGCACCGGGCGCCCAGCAGGTCTACGGCATCAACGCGACCTGGGGCCAGGACGAGATCATCACCGACCCGGACGTCGTCGTGGGCGACTGGTTCGGGCGCCGGGTGGCCTGGGACGGGAACCTGCTGGCCGTTGGGTCACCCTACGACGCCGACCACACCGTCGACGATGCCGGCTCGGTGGTGCTGTTCGACTACGTGCCGACCGGGGTCGAGAGCGTGCGCGAAGAGGTGTACGCCGTCGGCCCCGATCTCGATGCCGGCGCCGAGTTCGGCACCTCGGTGGCCATCGATGGTGACCTTGCCGTGGTCGGTGCATGCGGGGCCAACGCTGCGGTCGTGTACGAGGACCTCACGGCCGGCTGGACCCCGATCAAGGTGCTGGTGCCCAGCGACTACGCCACCGGCATGGA
>JAFDJI010000193.1 GCA_019307545.1 Deltaproteobacteria bacterium
TCCCATCTCCTGTTCGGGCGGTGAGTAGACGAGCCCCATCACCTGACCAACGACCAACAGGACCAGGCCGATCAGGGCGGCGACATGCTCCCAAGCAAACTTCATCCGTCCTCCACCGCTTTTGCGAACAGCACCCCGGAAATACTCCAGTGGAGCAGGTTGACGGCCGCGAGGACCCACAACCACGCGCCGACCTGTCCCATGGGATCTCCCTCGATGATCAGGGTGGTGGCGCGCGACGCGGCCAAGACCGCGGGCACCACCGTCGGGAACAGCAGGAGCGGCAACAGCACGCTGGCACCACGCGCCTGGGTGGTGATGAGCGCCAACAGCGTCCCAGGGGCCGCGAGCGCGGTGCACCCGAGCAGCAGGTTCAGGGCCAGGGCCCCGATATCGCCCCGGATGGACACGTCGTACAGCGCGACCAGCAGGGGCATCAGCGCCGCAGCGACCACCACCAGTATGAAAGAGTTCGAGATCGCCTTGCCGTAGTAGAGCGCCACCGGGTGCACCGGCCAGAGCACCAGGCCCTCCATGGCGCCCTCCTCGAACTCCGCCCCGAAGGACTGGTCGAAGGACCGCGTAGAAGCGAGGAGCATCCCGATCCACAGGATGCCGCCCGCCTGCTTGCGCATGATGTCGGTGGTGTTCGATGCGAAGGCCACCAGCAGCAACAGCGCGAGGCCGTAGAAGAACAGCCCTGACACCCGGGTGGGCGAGCGCAGCTCCACCAGCACGTCCTTGGCGATGACCGCCCCCAACTGGCGGAACCAGCTCATACGCCACCGCTCATGGCGGGGGTGTCTTCGGGCTTGCCGCGCCACACGATCTGGCCCGCGTCCAGGTGGATGGCCGTGGTGCAGAACTTTCCCGCCGCCTTCGGCATGTGCGACGCCATCACCATGGTGGTGCCGGCTTCGCGCATCTGTGTGAGCACCTTGCCCATCAACTCCCGGCCGTCCGGGTCCACGGTGGCGAAGGGCTCGTCGACCAGCATGAGCGCGGGCCGTTCCAGGAGCGCGATGGCCATCGAGAGCCGGCGGCGCATCCCCGCGGAATAGGTGCGCACCGCCTCGTGCCTGTCCGTGGGGAGGTCCACCCAGCCGAGGACCTCGTCTATGTCGTTGTGGATGCCCCCGAGCCGCGCCCACACCTTGAGGTTCTCCCGGGCGCTGAGGTCGTTGTACAGGCGGCTCGCGTGGGCCAGGAACCCGATGCGCGACCGCAGTCGGAATCGGTTGGCCCACAGGTCCTGCTCGTTGAAGCGGATGGTGCCCACGTGGGGTCGCAGCGCGGTGGCCAGGCAGCGGAGCAGGGTGGTCTTCCCGGAGCCGTTGGGCCCGGTCACGAGGACGGCTTCTCCGGGCCTCATCTCCAGGGACACCCGTGCGAGCGCCCAGCGGCGCCCGAAACGACGCGCGAGGCCGTCTACCACGAGGTGGGCGCCGGAGTCTGGAGTATTGGCCAAGGAAACCTATCCGTTGGCGTCGCCCTAACCGGTGCGTGTGGTGATGTCCGGATGGGCCCCTGCCCCGGAGCGGTTCGCGAGCGGTCCGTCCGGCTGTTGTCCAGGTCGCCAAGCCGACAATCCCACCCGCCGCCGCGCAATGTTGCAGGCAGTAGAACCGGGTTCGAGGTCCCGGCAGTTCTCGGGACGATTCGGGTAGATCACGCAGCGATAAGGCGTCTTTGGATTCCCGGTGCCCCGCAGCGCGACGCACCAGGTTCCACACCCGGCGGGGGAGGGCATCCGCTGCAGGTCGCGCCAGCCGTCGTCCTGTGTTCGGATGAGATCTTCGGCGTTTGTGAGACGCGCGGCATCTTCGTCGGTAACCGGCACCGAGTCGAAGGCCTCCCGACAGCACGCGCCACAGGGGTCACAGTCCGCCGGCGGCTCCCACAGGACACAGGCAGAAGCGCCTGGTGGCACCACGGGGCCCGGCGCCTCTCCCTCCCGGGCGGCGACACACCGCGTCTCCTCGGGATGCGGATCCCGCGCCAGCCAGGCACAGGTGGCACAGGTTCGAGCGCCGTCGCCGAAGGGCAATCCGGAGGGATGGCGATTGGGGTCCATGCATGGCCCTGTAGCCGATGGCCCCGCGTTCCGGAAAGGGATACGGCGGGCCCCTTTCACGGAGGCCCCCATGCGGATCATCTTCATCGGACCCCCGGGTGCAGGCAAGGGCACCCAGGCCACCAAGATCGTCGAGCGCTACCAGATCCCCCACATCTCCACCGGAGACATGTTCCGCGCCGCGGTGACGGCTGGGACGCCGCTGGGTCGGAAGGCGGACGAATTCATGAAGGCCGGCAAGCTCGTCCCCGACGAGGTCACCATCGGGCTCGTCCGGGAGCGGATCGCCCAGGACGATGCCAGCAAGGGCTTTTTGCTCGACGGCTTCCCCCGCACCGTGCCCCAGGCCGAGGCCTTGGGCGGCGCACTGGACGAGGACGGCCTGCGTCTCGATGCCGTGCTCCTCCTCGAGGTCCCCGACGAGCTGATCGTGCAGCGGATCACCGGACGCCGCAGCGACCCGGAGACCGGCGCCATCTACCACATCGAGTTCAACCCGCCGCCCGCGGAGGTCGCCGACCGGGTGACCCAGCGCAAGGACGACACCGAAGTGGCCGTCATCTCGCGTCTGGACGCCTACCACGCCCAGACCGCGCCCCTGGTGCCCTTCTACGACGCCCGCAGCGTGCTGGTCCGGGTGAACGGTGTGGGCGCCCCGGCGGAGATCGCGGAACGCATCACGGCCAAGCTCGGCTGACGGCTACTTCTGCCGCGCGTCGGGGTTGATCGCGTACAGCCCGATGAGCTCAGCCCGGTCGAGGATGTGCGGGCCCATCGCTTCGATCAGGTCCTGACCGGTGAAGGTCCCCTCCAGGTCGAGGACTGCGTCCAGGGCGCAGACCATGAACCGATAGCCGTGCACCCGCTCGTCGTTCCACGGCGGCGCGGGGCCGTCGTACCCGCCGTAGTTGCCACCCATCTGCTCGTGTCCAGCGAACCAGCCGGTGTAGTCGTTGATTCCCTGCAGGCCCCCGCTGGGCGAGGGACCGGGGGCCTTGCCCGCGGCCGTCACCCCATCGGAATGGCTGCCCTCAGCGATCTCGAGGAGGTCCGCGGGCAGGTTCGCGACCACCCAGTGGAAGAAGTCCACCCGTTGGAGGTCGAGGGGCACGGTCTTTCCTTCCTGGTTCACGTCGGTCCCCACCGACGGGACGTCGGGGTCGTAGCACAGCAGGGCAAACGACTTCGTGCCCTCCGGCACGTCCGACCATGCGAGGTGGGGGTTCTTGTTCTCGGCGAACTGGAAGTGGTCGGTCTCGTGGTGCTTGCCGAAAGCGAGCCGCGAATCGAGGTAGTCGTAGGGTTTGAAAGAGTCGCTTCGAAGGTACATGTCCGGTCTCCACTGGCAGTTCGAGTGCGGCAGCTTACCAGGCAACGGGGGAATGCCGAATGCCAGAGCTTCCCGAGGTGGAGATCGCGCGGCGCGCCCTGGCCCGTTGGACGTCCGGTCACCGGATCGCGGCGGTCCGGGTGTCGGATCCATCGGTGGTGCGTTCTTCTGTCCCTCGTGCCAGCCGGGCACGTGACGGACCCGGTCGGGCGTGATATCCAGCGGGGTCGCTCGTTCCGGTCGTCCGCCGGAGCGTATTCATCCAGAGCCGAAGGACAGTACCGATGCGGAGAAGGAAGTCCTCTCCCCTCCAGCCAGGGGAGACCGTCGACTACAAGGACGTGCGCCGTCTACAGCGCTTCCTCACCGAGCGCGGCAAGATCCTGCCGCGACGGGCCACCGGGCTGACCGCCAAGCAACAGCGTCAGGTGTCCAGGTCCATCAAGCGCGCCCGCCAGATCGCGCTGCTCCCCTACGTCAAGATCGACTGACCGCTTCGCACCGGCGATCCAAAAAAGCGTCCCCGTCAGCGAGGGCGACGGGGACGCCTGGGTGGGGGGATTTGGGGTCGTCGTGACCCCTGGGGAGTGCCGCGGGACCCGAGCCTCCGAAACCCTGGTGCCGCGGCGGGGGGGGAACTAGGAACAGCCTGACGTGGAGCCACAGCTCACGCACTTCAGGCAGGAACCGTTTCGCACCATGGTCATGGCGCCGCAGGAATCGCAGGCTTCGCCCTCGTAGCCCCGCGCACGGGCATCCAGGACCGCCTGGATCTGGGGGGAGCTGTAGAGGCCGCCGTCGGCGTGGTGCTCCACGCCACCGTTGTTACCGCTGATCATCAGCTTTGCCGAGGGCTTGCTGGTCATTGGGGGTGCGTCCACCTCGATGGGAGGCCGGTCCATCACGTCGACCGAGATCTCCTCCTCGTCCGTCCACTCGGGGGTCTCGCCCTCTCCGTGGATGGCATCGTGCCGGAGGTGCTCCTCCTCCACGTGCGCCAGGTCGTAGCGACCCAGGTAGGTGATCGCGAGCTCTCGGAAGATGTAGTCGATGACCGAGGTGGACATCTTGATCCGGTCGTTGCCCATGACCATGCCGTTCGGCTCGAAGCGCGAGAACACGAACTGGTCGGCGAACTTCTCCAGGGGCACGCCGTGTTGGAGACCGATGGAGATGGAGATGGCGAAGCAGTTCATGAGGGAGCGGAACGCGGCGCCCTCCTTGTGCATGTCGACGAAGATCTCTCCGAGGGTCCCATCCTGGTACTCGCCGGTGCGGAGGAAGATCTTGTGTCCGCCCACCACGGCCTTCTGGGTGTAGCCGGCGCGGCGGTCCGGGAGCCTTCGGCGCTTCGCGAGGTACCGCACCACGAGCCGCTCCGCGATGCGCGCCGGGTCCGGGTTCGTGGACTTGGTCTGCATCGTCGGCGTCTGCTCCTGCTCGGCCTCCTCGAGGGAGGCGAACAGCTCCGCGGCGACCTGCGAGGAGAGCGGCTGGGACAGCTTGGAGCCGTCTCGGTACAGCGCGTTGGCCTTCAACCCCAGCCGCCACGAGAGCAGGTACGCGGCCTTCGCGTCCTCGATGGTGGCCTCGTTGGGCATGTTGATGGTCTTGCTGATGGCGCCCGAGATGAAGGGCTGGCACGAGCCCATCATCCGAATGTGTGCGTCGTAGGCGATGAATCGCTCGCCGGTGCGCCCGCACCGGTTCGCGCAGTCGAACACCGGGAGGTGGGCTTCCTCGAGGTGTGGGGCGCCCTCGAGGGTCATGGTGCCCGATGCCCAGGCGTTGGCGGCTTCGATCTGGGCCGGGGTGAAGCCGAGGACCGCTAGCACGTCGGTGGTGGGGTCATCGAGCTGTTGGTTGGTGAGGCCGAGGACGTCACGGCAGAAGTCCTCACCCAGGGTGTGCCGGTTGAAGGCGAACTTTATGTCGAAGGCGGTCTGGAGCTGCTTCTCCAACTTGTCCAGGGTGGCGTTGTCGAACCCGCGGGCCCGCAGGGTCTCGTGGTTCACGCCGGGGGCGCCGACCAGGGTGCCGGTGCCGGTGGCGTGCCGCACGATCTCGTCGATGTGACTGTCGCTGTAGCCGAGCTTGCGCAGCGCGGGGGGCACGGACTGGTTGATGATCTTGAAGTACCCGCCCCCGGCGAGCTTCTTGAACTTGACCAGGGCGAAGTCGGGCTCGATCCCGGTGGTGTCGCAATCCATCACCAGGCCGATGGTGCCAGTGGGGGCGACGACCGTCGCCTGGGCGTTGCGGTAGCCGTGCTGCTCGCCGAGTTGGAGCGCGCGATCCCATGCCCGTCGCGCTGCCTGGAGCAGATCGGGCGGGGCGTACAGGGGGTCGATGGACACCGGGCGGATGGACAGGTCCTCGTACTCGTTGAAGGGCGCGTTGTAGGCGGCGCGGCGGTGGTTGCGGATCACCCGGAGCATGTGCTTCCGGTTGGCGTCGAAGCGGGGGAAGGGCGCCCTCTCCGCGGCCATGCGGGCGGATTGCGCGTAGGCTTCCCCGGTGAGGATGGCGGAGAGCGACCCGGCCACGGCCCGGCCCTGGTGGCTGTCGTAGGGAACGCCCATCACCATGAGCAGCGCGCCGACGTTGGCGTACCCCAGGCCGAGGGTGCGGTAGTCGTAGGACCGACGCGCGATGGCGGGTGACGGGAACTGGGCCATGGCCACCGAGATCTCGAGGACCATGGTCCAAAGCTGGATGGCGTGCACGAAGCCGTCGATGTCGGTCACATCGGTTTCGGGGTCGTAGAACTTCAGCAGGTTGAGCGACGCCAGGTTGCAGGCCGTGTCGTCGAGGAACATGTACTCGGAGCACGGGTTGGAGGCGTTGATCCGTCCGTCCGCGGGGCAGGTGTGCCATTCGTTGATGGTGCTGTCGAACTGGACGCCCGGGTCCGCGCACGCCCAGGCCGCGTAGCAGATCTGTTCCCACAGGTCGCTGGCCCGCAGGGTCTTGAGCACCCGGCCGTCGGTGCGACCGTACAGGGCCCAGGTCTCGTCGCGCAGCACCGCGTCCATGAAGGCGTTGGGGATGCGCACCGAGTTGTTGGAGTTCTGCCCGGAGACGGTCTGGTAGGCGTCGCCTTGCCAGTCGGTGTCGTAGATGGGGAAGTCGATGTGGGTGTAGCCCTGACGGGCGTACTGGATGGCCCGGAACACGTAGTTGTCGGGGACCTGCTGGGCGCGCGCATCCAGCATCGCCCGCCGTAGCTCTGCGTTGCGCTTGGGGTCGAACCGGTGCTCGCCCGCGAGGTCGGTGTCGTGGCAGGTGTCCAGGATGGCGTTCAGACAGCGCTCGTTGATCCGGGCACCGGTCACCATGGTGGCGACCTTCTGCTCCTCGGTCACCTTCCAACTGATGAACGACTCGATGTCGGGGTGGTCCAGGTCGAGACACGCCATCTTCGCCGCGCGGCGGGTGGTGCCCCCGGACTTGATGGCCCCCGCTGCCCGGTCCCCGATCTTCAGGAAGGACATCAGGCC
>JAFDJI010000194.1 GCA_019307545.1 Deltaproteobacteria bacterium
GGAGTGGCGGCGGACGCGATCGCCGCCGTCGGTCTGTCGGTGACGCTGCGGGTGGTGGACGGGGTGTTGGAGGTGGACTTCACCGGAACCGGGGGTCCACACCGCGGCAACCTCAACGCCCCGCGGGCGGTGGTACGCGCGGCGGTCCTCTACGCGCTGCGGGTGCTGGTGGCGCAGCCCATCCCGCTCAACGAGGGGGCGCTGCGACGGGTCCGGATCACGGTGCCCACCCCGTCGATCGTCGCCCCGCCTCCAAACGCGGCGGTGGCCGGCGGAAACGTGGAAACCTCCCAGCGAATCGTGGACCTGGTGCTCCGTGCCGCGGGCATGCGGGCCGCGGGACAGGGCACCATGAACAACCTCACCCTCGGTGGCGAGGGCTGGACCTACTACGAGACCGTGGGAGGGGGTCAGGGAGCCTCCGCCAAGGGACCGGGGATGGACGCCCACCAGGTGCACATGACCAACACCCGGACCACCGACGCGGAGGTGCTGGAAGCACGTCTCCCCCTTCGCGTGCGCCGGTTCGGCATCCGCGGGGCGTCGGGCGGTGAGGGCCACCACCGCGGCGGGCATGGGGTGCTGCGGGTGGTCGAGGTGGTGCGGCACGCGACCGCATCCCTCCTCGCCACCCGGCGTACCGGGGGCGCACCCGGGCTGGCCGGTGGTGCGGCGGGGGCCGCGGGCCGGGACCGGGTGTTTCGCGGCGGACGCTGGGAGGACTGGGACGGGCGATCCATCGACCTTGCGCCGGGCGACCGGGTGTGGGTCGAGACCCCCGGTGGGGGTGGATGGGGGCGAAAGTGCTGACGGATTCCCGACGGCACACCTCGATCTCGTCGGCTAGGATGTGCGACCTCCCGCTTGGAGGCTGTGGTGACACGACTGCCATTCGCTCTCCTCGCCCTGCTGGGGCTCATCGGCTGTGCCCGATCCCTCGACGGGGACCTCCGCAAGCCGGACGTGAACGTCGGGGATGACGCCCAGGTGGGAGACGACACCGGTGACCCCGGCGACGACACCGGTGACCCCGGCGACGACACCGGTGACCCCGGCGACGACACCGGAAACGACTGCCCGACCGGGGTGATCTGCGTCGACACGTTCCCCTGGTCCCAGTCCGACGACACCTCCACCGGTGTCGACAACTTCGACGCCTACGCCTGCTCACCCTCCACCGACGAGTCCGGCCCGGAGGTCGTGTACCAGGTCCAACTCGCGGAGGAGGGGTTCCTGGCGTTGCACCTCGACGGAATGCCGGCAGACGTGGACGTCGACGTGCACCTTCTCCGCTCCCTGGACCCAGACGACTGCATCGACCGCGGTCCCTGGGATGCGGGCGCGCTGCTCGAGGCAGGGACCTACTACGTGGTGGCGGACTCCTGGGTGAACGACAGCGGGGTGGAAAAGGACGGCGCCTACACCCTCACCATGGGGCACACCACATCGGATGCCTTCACCGGGTACGGCCTGCGGGAGCACGTGCTGGACGCCGCCCTGTACGCGTTCGACACCGCCTGGTTCATGGGTGCGACCAACCGGCTGGAGTACACCCTCATCGACTTCGAGCTCCCCTCGACCGAGCACCGACAGTGGGTGCTCGACCTGGCCACCGGCTCGCTGTTGTTCGACGACTTGGTCACCCACGGTGAGGGCTCCAGCCACGCCACCGACCTGCGGTTGGCGGTCACCTTCTCCAACATCGAGGGGTCACACCAGTCGAGCATCGGCCTGATCCGCACCGCCGAGGTCTACTATGGCAGCACTGGCCGCTCCCTGCGCCTGGACGGCCTCGAGGCCGGGGTGAACGACGCCGTTCGGCGGCGGGCGATCGTCCTGCACCGGGGCACCTATTCCACCCAGGCCTACGTGAACCAGTACGGCTACCTGGGCCGGAGCTGGGGCTGCACCGTGCTCGACCCGGACATCGCCGACGACGTGATCGACGTCATCAGCGACGGAAGCCTGATGTTCGTCTACTACCCGGACAGCGACTGGATGAACGGGTCCACGTTCCTGGCCGGCTACTGAGGCAGGCCGTCCGCGACGCGTAGCTCGAGCCAGAAGTTCTCGGGGTTCTGGTCATAGACATGGAAGCCCATGCGCTGGTAGGCCTTCTCGGCGCCGTACTGGCTGAAGGTCGACACGCGCACCCATGGCAGACCGAGTTGGGCGGCGCGCTCGACGGCGAAGCGCACCAGTGCTTTCCCCTGGCCCTTCCGCTGGTGCTGCCGCTTGACGGCAATCGTCTCGATCCACAGGGTGTCGGCGTCCCGCTTCAGGCAGAGAATGCCGATGATCCGCCCCTTCAGCGTTGCGACGAAGTACTCGTCGTTGCGGATGGCTCGGGTGATCTCGGCGCTCGTGTGCCAGTGGAAGTCAGGCACGTCGATCAGGAGCTCGGCGGTGGCGATGCGCCCAATGCGCTTCGCGTCTGCGAGGGTGGCCAGTCGAATGGGCATGGGGGAACGTAATGGGGAGGGGATGTTCGAGCGCGTCGTGATGACCTGGGGGGCGGGTTCTCGGCCGGTGGGGCCCTGCCCCGGAGAGGCAACCGCGACCCTGCTGTCGCGATCCGAACCGGGCGCCGCCACCGCGACCCCAGCGACGCACCGCTGTCATGGGCCTCTGCCGTCCTGGCACACCGTTTGCTTAGGCCCGGGACGGACCGTTTTTGTTTTGGAGTCCAAGATGTCTATGTCGCACGCTGTCATGGTCGCCACCGTCACCCTCGGGCTGGCCAGCTCGCCGCTCGCCCTGGCCGGGGACGCGACGTCCTTCCCCACGCCCCACGCCATCGAGGCGGCGCCAAGCCCCTCCGTCCTGTCGCATACCCAGTGGCACCCTTCGCGACGGTGGCGGCCTGGCAGCGCGTTCGCCGGCGGTGTGCTCGGCGCCGCAATCGGCGCCACCGTTCCAGTGGGGCTGATGCTCGCCTCCGGCGCGCCCGGCGTGGCAATGGGTGGATTGGTGACCGCTCCCCTCGGTGCGGCCCTCGGGGTGCACCTGTTCTCCGACGCACACTTCGGGTGGGAGGCCCTTGGAGCCTTCGCCGGGGCCACGGTGGCGGTGCCCGTCGCCAGCCTGATGTGGGGGACCGCGCTCGGCCTCGCCCTGTCGACGGGGGAAGCCGACGGTGCAACCCCCAACGGCGCCCTGCTCGGCGGCCTGGTGTTGGGGGGAGCCGGGGTGCTCGTTGCGGGGATCGGCACCGGCGCCTGGCTTGCGGCGCGGATCAACCACAAGCACCGTGCGACCCGGCTCGCCTTTGCGCCCACCGTTGTGGACGACAGGCCGGGCATGGTGGTTGCTGGGCGATTCTAGTCGGGCTTGGGCCCCGTCTTGCGCGGCACGCCCGTTTCCATGCCACAGCGCGGCGCCTCGCCCAGGCACACCGCTCGCGCGCCCAATTCCAGGTTCCCTCCCTCGCCGGCAAACACCTTGCCGAGCACCGTGACCAGCTTGCCGCGGTGCGCGCGCCACGCCTCTTCCGAGGAGGGGATGCCCGACATCGTCACCTCGGCATTGTCCGCCAGCCGCAGCACCCCACGGTTCCAGTAGGAGGTGTCGGGCTCGGGCTCCAGCGACACCAGGGTGCCCACGCACTGGGCCCACCGACCCTCCCGTTCGTCGAAGGCATCGCCGTCTCGCACGAGGGGTGGCGCGGGCATTTCGGTGGGGAGCGGATCGTAGGGTGCCTCCCCCTCCGCGAGTTCGAGGTGCTCGACCTGGAGGTGGGTGCCCATCACGTGCTGCACATTCGAAGAGGGCCAGTAGGGCCTCCCCCGCACCCGCACCCGCTTGTCCACGTACTGGAAGAACTCGGGATTCGCGCGGTAGGAAAGGATCCACTCCTCGCCGTCGGCGAAGCGGATGGTGCACGCCTGCAGCCGCTTGCCGCCCGCGATCGGCTCCATCAGGAACAGGCCCTCGCGCTCGACGGGGTCGCCGTAGGTGGGCTCGAAGGACTCGCGGGACATGGGCTCCTCCACCGGGGTTGTGGGCTCCACCGGGGTTGTGGGCTCCACCGGGGGCACAGACTCCAGGGCCACGGGCCGGGGGCCGCAGCCCAGCACCAGCAGCAGGGTGAGTTCGACGCCAAGCCGCGGCAGCGCCATTTCAGCCTCCCCCAACCCGGATGGCGTTGCCATAGATCCAAGGGTACGGCACCACCCACTTGTCCGGTTCGGCGCCAAGGAAGGGGCGAAGGTGGTGGGGGGTGAGGTCCATCCGCACCCGGTAGGTCGCCGGGCCATCCACCTCGAACGCGCCACACTCGGTCTGCCAGGGGACCCCATCTCGGTAGAGGATGACGGCCATCTCCGGCGCCTCGGTGCCGCGCGGGGACGTTGCGGACAGGCTCGGACACCCAACGTGAAGCGTTCCCGGCGGGGCGTCGCTCCCCATCTCCCACACCGCGCCGGTCCCATCGACCAGGTGGAAGTCGAAGCCGTCCGGGATGCCCAGGATCTCGAAGGCGACATAGAGCCGCCCCGCCGAGAGCGCGGCCTCGGCGGCCTCCGCCGAGTCGTCCTCCGCGAGGAGCATGTTGGAGAACCAGCGCATGTTGCGGCGGAAGGAGTCTCCCCGTTCCCCGTCGCGGAGCACCATGGGGATGGCGTTTTGGTGGGCGTCGGTGCCGCCCACCCCGGCCATCGCCCCCCGTGCGAGCAGGGCGTCCCACCGCTCGATGCTGGGGCCCTGCTCCTGGAACGCCGCCAGGAACAGGAGGTCCGGCTCCGCCTCGCCGTCCTCGTGGATGAAGTCCCCGATGCCCGTCAGCCAGTCGAAACCGTCCAGGCCCAGGTCCTCCTGCCGGATATCGGGGGCGAACATGGCGTGGAGGTTGAACATCTCGACGCCGCGGAGCCCCAGATCCTGCAGGCGCTCGAGGTCAGAGAGGTCCCGGCCTTCGGTGTGCGCCATGAGCAACACCGCGCCCGCGGCGATCTCCGCCAGCACCGCCTCCTCGTCGCTGCTGTTGTAGATCCGGTCGTTCTCCTCGGGGTCCTCGGAGACGTGGCGATCCAGGGCGACCGGCATCAATTCGTCCTCGATGCCCGGCAGCCAGGCGACGGTATGGCCGTCGCCGCACGCAATACCGTTGCCCACCACGGTGCCGTCCACGGAGATCGGGGTGTCGCCATCCTGGGCGAGCAGCAGGTCGAGGTAGGGCTGCTCCGCGGCATGGCTGGGATGGTCCGATGCGAAGGCAACGTCGACCGAGAGAGCGCAAAGCCCCTCGCGGAGGCTCTCCAGGCATGCGGGGTCGGGTTCGCCGTCGATCAGACCGTCCCCGTCACAGGCATCGTGGGAGTAGGGGGAGTGCAGGTGCACGATGGCGCGCTGAAGCGTGAACCCCCGGATCGGGTCCACCTCCCCTGCCAGGGGTGGCAGGGCGCCGGACCAGTCCACGGTCCCGGACCCGGTATCGTCCGGGTCGGCAGGGCCTTGGCAGGCGATCGCGAGCACCAGGGTGAGCAGCATCCGAGCTTCCTATCCACGACCCGCGAAGGTGGCACGAACCAGACACGCGCTCCGATGTCGCACTCGGTGTTCGATCTGCTACGCTGCATGTCGCGACGGAGCCCGAAGCCCCACCATGTCACTCCCCCGTGCGATGGTCCCCATCCTCGTTCTCGGCCTGTTCACCGCGGTGTTGCAGACCCCCGATGCGCACGCCCAGACCGAGGTGTGCTCGTCCGTATACACCCACGACCAGCTCTTCGGCGACATGAACCAGGTGGACCGTTTCCTGGGCGATCTGGACATCAAGGGGGCGAAGCGGAAGCTCTCCGACACGCGCAGGTCCTTGCGGTGCATCGACCAGATCGTCCAGCCGTCCTACCTGGCGCGGTTTGGCCGCCAGATGGCGCTCATCTTCTTCTTCGACCAGGACGAGGACGCCACCCGACGCTGGGGCCTGCTCGCGCGGTATTCGGATGCGAGCTACCCGTGGGCGAGCGAGCACCCTTCCGACCACCCCTACCGGGAGCAGGTCGAGACCTCGGATGACCCCATCCTGGGGGGCCCGCGGAGCGCGAGCCTTGCCCCGCCGACGAAGGGCGGGATCTTCATGAACGGCCATCTCCTCACCCGCCCGGAGGCGCCGGCGGAGGTGCCGATGTTCATGCAGGTGGCCGACAAGAAGGGGATCGTCATCGCGTCGTTCTGGCAGGACGGCGCCCGGTTCCCGGAGGTGGTCCTCGGCCCGGCGGGCCCCGAACCGGCGCCACCAAAGTGGTGGACGGGCTCGACCCCGGCGCCGGCCCCCGCGGTGGTCTCGGTGGAACCCGATGAACCCACTCCCCGGGGGGAGCCGGAGCCTGGCGAGAAGCCGCGGGTGGTGGCGGACGCTGAGGGCGACGTACGGGTCGACAAACCTCCCAGGGAGCGCCGCGAGAAGCCCGAGCGGACACGCCCGGAACCCACTGGTGGCGGTGGAATCCCCATGGGCCGGGTGGCCGTCAGCGGCGGCCTGCTCGCGGCCTCGGGTACCTTCGCCATCCTCGCAGCGATCTCCCACGGTGCCCTGTGGGACGCGGAGACCACGGACGACCTGGCCTCCATCCGCTCCCGAACCAACGTCTTCGGGATGACCTCCGGGATTGCCGCGCTTGCCGCGGTGGGCGTGGGGGTGACGGTGCTGCTCGAGGAAGACGGCCTCGGGCTCGGAATCGCCGGCCGTTTCTGACCGCCTAGGGTAGCGACAGCGGCGGCGGGGTGCCGGGGAGCGTCCTGTAGCGCTCGAACAGCTCCGTCTGCCGGGATTCCAACGGGATGGCGCGGCCGTGGATCCACACCCCTGCCACGGTCGAGGACAGTTCGAACGGATCCACCGCCTTGCCGTCCACGTCGCCCCACACCACGAGGTTCGCCCAAGCCCCGACGCGGATGACGCCGT
>JAFDJI010000836.1 GCA_019307545.1 Deltaproteobacteria bacterium
GCGGAGGGGCCGCGAAGCGCGGGGGGGCCCCCGCCGCGCCCGGAGCGGCAGCCAGACCGAAGGTCCGACGGCTCCGCCGTCGATGGCGCGCAGCGCCATGGCTGCTGCGAGGACGGACGGGGGGGGTACCCGCGCGTTCCACAGGCCCCTCTGCGCACGGCCTGGAGATCTCTCGATGTCCGACGCTGGTTTCTTGATTGGGTCTACCACCGTCCGTCGATTCGGTTCTGGCCCTCTTGGATGCGCGTCGCGAAGTTGTGCGCCGGGGAGACGATGTCCTCGTAGTGGTCCCCATGGTCAGTCAGCAGGCTCACCCGGGTGTTGAAGTCCGGCTCGGGGATGATGTAGCTCAGGTAGTCGCCGGTCATACCCAGGACCGCGCGGTACTCGGTGTCGAGCAGGTCGAGCAGGGGGGGAACCGACGGGTCGTGGTTGAGTTGGTAGGGCCAGGCGTGGACCTTCAGGCAGTTGCAGTCGCCCACGGAAAGCTCGTCCACGCAATCGACGTACTCGAGGGCATTGCAGTCCGGGTCGTGCTGCGGGAAGTAGACCGAGCCGTCACCCCGTGCGGCGGGGTCGTCCACCTCGGCGTCCCAGTCGGCGTCTCCGGCGGGCGGGCCCCATGCAAGCTCCGGAAGCAACTCGCCCGGTACGCCCACGAAGCCCAGTGGTCCTACCTGTGCCCGCAGGGTGCGGGTGGGAAGGCAGACGATGGAGGTCCCAACGGCTTCGGGGCACAGGGCGGGGTCATCCACGGCGTCATCGAAGTCGAGGTCAAACATCCCCGAGGGGCCGAGAAGCTGGTACGCGAGGTTCTCCACCGGGACGTAGATCTCCTCCACCTCGACGCGAATCGGTGCCGCATCGATCTCCTCCCCGTCTTCCAGGGCGTCGATGGCAGCCTCGGCGATGTGCCAACCGTGGGAGGTCACGAATTCCCACGAGTGCCGTTCGGCCCACTCCGGGACCTCGTCCCCGTCCGCGTCGGTGCGGACGTCCCCCTCGCTCTTGCCGTAGCAGCCTGCGTCTTCGGCATCCGCCACCGCCTCGGCGTCGCAGGTCTGGAACACGTGGGTGCCATCCTCCTCCACCAGGGGCAGGTCGCCATTCAGCGCGGACTGCATGCCGCCCAGGCATTCGGGCATGTGCAGCGCCGTGCTCCCGGGGAAGGTCTCCTCCAGCGCGGAGCGGGTCACCCCGACCCAGTCGGCGGAGATGTCGTTGTTTTCGCTGCCGCGCACCTCGGGGTGGCCGGACCAGTTGGTCCAGGTGAACAGCGGGCTCCCGTCCTCCAAAGCGCCCTGGAGCACGAGAAGCTGATCGCTGACCAGCACCGGGTCGCGACCGTCGTGGATCATCCCGTGCATCTTGGCGTCAGGGTTCTTGCCGCCGAAGCGCGCGCCGTTGAACCATGGACCCCGGTCGCGCATGTGCAGGCGCCCCACCGTGAGCGTCACCGGCTCCATGCTCGCGGCCGCCTCGCGGACCGCGGTCTCGATGGCTTCGGTGACCCGCTGCTGGTAGGCCTCGTCGCGGCCCGTAATCGGGTCGGCGAAGTCGTAGGGGTCGCCCCAGAGCCCCATGGTGTCCGGACCCTGGTGGTTGTGGGTGGACGCGACCACCAGCCGGTTTCCCTCGAACTCGTCCTCCACCAGGCGGCTTCGTGCGGCGTCGATGCGCGGGGCGCTCAGTCCCACCAGGTCCAATGCCACCATCGCGAGGTACGACTCGTCCTGCGCCAGCACCAGGGCCCGCGCCGAGAGAGCGTCGTGCACCCCGAGAGCCGGGCGAAGCGGGTCGAACCCCCCGATGAACACCGCGTCGAACCACCCATCCCCGTCGACATCGTCGAAGGGCTCGTCGCACCCGGTGCCCGATGCGGTCGGGTCGTCCATACACCCGTCGAACAGGTGATTCCCGTTGAGATCGGAGAAGGTCTCGGTGATGGTCGGGGTGAGGTCGACGGTAGCCACCCCGGCGTAGGTGATGCCGTTGTCGGCCAGGGGGATGCCGAGCGGCCCGTCGGCGACGCCCTTGCAGCCGACCGCAAGGGCCAGCACCGAAATCAAGATCGTCCGCATCGAGCGGCGCCCTCCTAACCGCATGTGCCCACCCGAATCCCCTCGCACGTCCCGTCGCAGTACTGGTTCACCACCCCCGTCTCCAGGAAGTCGCCCACCTGCTGTTGGGCCTCCAGCTCCCGGCGTACGCACTCGTGTGTGTCGTACTCGGGGTCGGCGGGGACGTTGGCGACAGGCTCGTCCGGGACATCGGAGTAGTACCACTCCACCAGGGCCGACCCCTCGTGGGGCGCGTCCACCTCGGGCACCCCGAAGATCGGCCG
>JAFDJI010000195.1 GCA_019307545.1 Deltaproteobacteria bacterium
TTCACCGACCCATCGGTGAAGGTGTCCCCCGACCGGCAATCGACCCCGAACAAGGCCACGATGTCGCCAGCCTGCGCCTCGTCGATATCCTCCATCTCGTTGGCGTGCATGCGGACCAAACGTCCCACCTTCACCCTTTTCCTGGACTGGGTGTTGTACAGGATGCCCCCCTTGCGCAGCGACCCCTGGTAGACGCGTAGGTAGGTCAGCTGCCCGTACCGGCCCTCCTCCAACTTGAAGGCGAGGGCCACGAAGGGCGGCCCCGGGTCGCAGCAGAGCTCCACCGTCGTTTCGTCGGCATCCAGATCGAGGGCCGTGTTCACCACTTCGCAGGGGGCGGGAAGGTAGTCGTTGACGGCATCCAACAGCAGCTGGATCCCCTTGTTCTTGTAGGCGGAGCCCAAAAAGACCGGGGTGATCCGGCGAGCAAGGGTAGCCTCGCGGACGGCCTTCATCACCTGCTCCTCGGTGACCTCTTCGTCCAGGATGGCCTCGGTCAGCTCATCGGAGAACATGGACACCGCATCGAGCATCTCCTCGCGGTGCTCCTCAGCCTGGGCGACCAACTCGGAAGGGATCTCCTCCTCCCTCACCACTTCTCCGAAGGGACCATCGAAGTAGATGGCCTTCATCCGGACCAGGTCGACCAGACCCAGGAACTTGTCCTCGAGCCCGATCGGGATCTGCATGAGTACTGCATTGTGGTTCAGCCTTTCGCGAAGCTGCCGCCGTACGCGAAAAGGGTTTGCCCCCTGGCGATCCAGCTTGTTCACGAAGGCCAGGCGCGGGACCTCGTAACGACGCATCTGCCGGTCGACGGTCAGCGATTGCGACTGGACCCCGGCCACCCCGCAGAGCACCAGGATGGCCCCGTCCAGGACGCGCAGGGCACGCTCCACCTCGATGGTGAAATCCACGTGCCCCGGGGTGTCGATGAGGTTGATGTGATGACCCTTCCAAATCGCATGCGTTGCAGCGGACTGGATGGTGATGCCTCGCTCCCGCTCGAGGTCCATGGAGTCCATGGTGGCGCCAACGCGGTCCTTGCCTCGCACCTCGTGAATGGCGTGAATGCGAGCGGTGTAGAACAGGATGCGCTCCGACAGGGTGGTCTTTCCCGAGTCGATGTGGGCGCTGATCCCGATATTACGGAGCTTCGAGAGTAGGCTGGCCAATCGGGCCTCCGTGTGCGGCTGCACAGGCCAGCGGCTACTAATTCTTCTGCCTGGTCTCCCGCAAGGGGTCTCGACGCATCTCCCGGCTTCCACGAAGCCCACGACCGGGTTGGTCAACGCTTTTCGGCGGAACCGCGCCTGTGGTATTCATGTCGCGACCCCAGGTCGCCGCTCGCGGCGACGACGCCAGAAGGAGTGCCCGTGATGAAGCGTTTCATTCTGCCCATCGCCCTGACGCTGGGCGTTGCCGCTTGTGGCGGACCCGAGTCCACGACTGCTGGTGAAGAGGCCGCCGAGGGCGCGGCGACGACCGAAGAGCACGTTGCCACCGAGGGTGAGGAGGCTGCGGCCGACGAGGAAGTCGCCGCGGACGAAGAAGCCACCGAGGAGGCCGCCGAGGGCGAGGAAGGCGAGGCGACCGCCGAGGGCGAGGCTGCCACGGAAGTGCCCAAGCCCCCCCCGACTGCGACCAAGAAGCCGTCCGGGCCAGCCACCATGGACCGCGTGACTGAAGAGAAGGCCGCCCCGGCACCCGATGGGAGCACGATGACCCGGTCGACGGACGGGGAAGAAGCGCCCGCCTCCACCGAGGACGAGGGCTCCACCATGAAGCGTCCCAAGTAGGACATCCGGAGAAGTCCCATGAAGCACACGACCCTCGTGGCCGGCGTCGGCCTGTTGTTCGCGTTGGGCTGCGGAGACCTCATAGGCGGCGGAGAGGAGCCCCCCCCGCCCCCACCCCCTGCCCCGACGGCCACCGACCCGGCCACCGAAGAGGCCAAGCCCGCGGAGGCCACCCCCGCAGAGGCCGAGCCCGCAGAGGCCGAGCCCGAAGACGCAGACGCCTCCTGCTGCTGCGAGTACCAGGAAGAGGGCGCCGAGGAGAAGAGCCTCGACGTAATGACGAAGGCGAACTGCACCACTTGGGGGTTCACCTGCGTCGAGGACGCCAAGTGCACCGAGAAGGAGGAGGAGCCGAAAGAGGCGGCCTCCACCACACCCGCCACCACCACCACCCGGCCCCATTCGTCCGCGCCGGTCACCATGACCCGGGATGGCGGCTCCGCGACCAAGGGCGACTCGACCACCGTGACCCGCCCCAGACGTCCCAAGAAGGGTTCGAGCGAGTCCAGTAGCTCGGGATCCTCGTCGTCGGGCGACGGCACGATGACCCGGCCGAAGTAGCACGCGCTCCGCGCCATCGGTGGGTTGGCAGCCGGCACCCTCTTGGGGTGGGTGGGTTGCCTTCAGCTCACCCCGAGCAACACCTGGATCATCTCGGTGATCCAGGAGCGCACCGCATCATCCAGGTCTTCGGGTCCCCCGGCCATCGCGCGGAACTGCTCCGGATCCTCGATGGCGAACCGGACCACCACGTGCATCAGGCTCAGCACGAACAGGCGCCGGCGGACCCGGTCCCACTCCGGCCGAAAGAGCACCACGATCTCCTCGGCACGGTCCATCAGCGGACCCGTCCACCGGTCCATCACCACATCTGCATGACGACCGCTGTCGAGCACATTGCGGATCAGCAGCCGGATGTGCACTTGGTGCTCCCGGGCGAACAGCCAGGCCTTCTCCGCCAGCCACGCCGATAGCTCCCGGGGGGCGAGCGCCGGCATGTCGGCCGGAATCCGCTTGGCCAGATCCTCGTGCATGCGCTGCACGACCGCGTTGTACAGACCTTCCTTCCCCTCGAAGTGGTACGCCAGCGTCGCCACGTTGACCTCGGCCGCCGAGGCCAGCGTCCGGGTGGACGTACCCGCGTAGCCGTACCGTGCGAACAGGGGCAGCGCCTCATCCAGGATGCGCTTCCGGGTATTCTCCCCCACGCTGCCGACCGTCCGAGCCACTTCGCCCTCCAGATGGGGGCGCACTCTAACCTGTCCACCAGGCCCCGGTTCGACAGCCGATCCCACCCACTGTGTGGCACACCCCTGGGCTGACGAACCCCCCGTGCCGACATACACAGCCGTATCCACCGGAGACTCCCGCATGGCGCTCGCCATCGTCCTGCTTCCACCGCCGCTCGCCTCCCTGGACATCGCGGGCCGCACCATGGTCGAGCACTTCGCCTGGGTCTGCCGCGTGGCGGGCCTTTCGGCGATGGTCATGGAGCCAGACTCGGTGCCCGCCGACCGCGACCCGGTGGTGCTGATCGACGGCCGCTACCCGGCCATCGCTCCCGGATCCGTGCGAGCCCTCGTCGCGGCGCTCGGAGACGGCGGCGGGGTGCTCCTCGCACCCCACGGCGAGGTGATGGCAGCCGCAGTCCCCGTGCTCGAGCCCGATGTCCCCCTGGCCCGACAACTGGAATCCGCGATCTCCCGTGTCGAGGCGGTGGCATCCCCGCTCGAGGCGTACTCGATCCAGGACGCCCCTGCCGAGGTGGAGAGGGTCGTGCGCCGCCGCCAGGTAGACGCCCTCGCGGCAGCAGGAGTGCACTTCGTCGACCCCCAACGGGTGGTGCTGGACACCACCGTCACCATCGGACCGGGGAGCCGGATCTGGCCGGATACGGTCCTCCGAGGCGACACCCGCATCGCGCCCGAGGTGGAGGTGCAGTCCGGCGCCTGGCTCGAGGACAGCCACATCGAGCGGGGCGTGCTGATCAAGCCCTATTCCGTGTGCTCCCGCGCCCGGGTCGGCGAAGGAGCCACGGTCGGCCCCTTTGCCCACCTGCGGCCCGGCGCGACCCTGGAAGCCGACACCCGAGTAGGGAACTTCGTGGAGGTGAAGGCGGCGGTCCTGCGGCGGGGCGCCAGGTGCTCCCACCTCACGTACCTGGGCGATGCAGAGGTGGGCGAGGGTGCCAATGTCGGCGCCGGCACCATCACCTGCAACTACGACGGATTCGGCAAATACCGCACCACGATCGGTGCGGGCGCCTTCATCGGCTCCAACAGCTCTCTCGTGGCCCCCGTATCGGTGGGCGACAACGCCATCGTGGGAGCAGGCTCGGTGGTCGTGGGTGATGTGCCCGCCGATGCTCTGTACGTCGAGCGGGCCCAAGCCCGTCTTCTCGAGGGAACGGCCCGGCACATCCGAGCTCGAAACCGCGCTCGCGCAAAGGCGCGCGAGGAATGAGCGAACCCTCGCTCCTCGCGGACCTCAACCCGGAGCAGCGGCGAGCGGTGACCTCCACGGTGGGGCCACTTCTCATTCTGGCCGGAGCCTGCTCGGGCAAGACCCGGGTACTCACCCGCAGGGTCGCCCACCTCCTCCAGTTGGGGACCGACCCCTGGCACATCCTCGCCGTCACCTTCACCAACAAGGCCGCCGCGGAGATGAAGCAACGGGTGGAACGCCTGGCAGGCGCTACGGGGTCCCGCGCGTGGATCTCCACCTTCCACTCCACCTGCGCCCGCATCCTCCGGCAGGAGATCACGCACCTGGGCTACACGCCTCGGTTCGCCATCTACGACGATGACGACCAACTCCGCCTGATCAAGGGAATCGTCAAGGCCCATGGCTACGACCCCGCCAGGGTCACGCCCCGAAGCCTCCTGCGTCGCATCGACCGCCACAAGAACCGAATGCTGACCCTCGACGCGCTCCAACGGGAGGGCCAGGTCCGCCCCACCGACCCCCTCGTCCGGGTGTGGCCGGACTACCAGGCGGCCCTGAAGGCGGCCGACGCCCTGGACTTCAACGACCTCATCGGCCTGACCGTCACCCTGTTCCGGGAGCAACCCGCCGTGCTGGAGAGGTGGCGGCAGCGATTCCGCCGCATCCTCGTGGATGAGTTCCAGGACACCAACCGCGCCCAGTACCTGCTGCTCCGACTGCTCGCGGATGCGCACCGGAACCTCGCAGTCGTGGGTGACGACGATCAATCCATCTACGGCTTCCGCGGAGCGGACATCAACAACATCCTTGGTTTCGAGCGGGATTTTCCGGAGGCGACCGTGGTGCGGTTGGAGCAGAACTACCGCAGCACCGGCAACATCTTGCAGTTGGCCAACGCGCTCATCTCCCGCAACACCTCCCGCAAGGAGAAGGCGCTGTGGACCGACACCAGTCCGGGCCGCCGGGTCCGGCTGGTCCGCAAGCCCAATCCCTGGGACGAGGCCCGGTGGGTGGCGCGAACCGTGCTGGAGTTGTGCCGAGGGGGCTACCACTACCGGGAGATGGCCATCGTCTACCGGACCAATGCCACCTCGCGGGTGTTCGAACGGTCGCTGGTCGAACTCGGGATCCCGCACCGGCTCGTGGGCGGACGCAAGTTCTACGAGCGGCGAGAGGTGCGCGACATGCTCGCCTACCTGCGCCTGATCACGAACCCCGCGGACGATGCGGCCTTCCTGCGCATCGTCAACGTCCCGGCGCGCGGGGTGGGGGCAAAGACCGCCGCAGCACTTCGGGACGGCGCCGTCGAACGAGGCGTGCCCCTGCTCGCGAACGCTCGCGACGGCGGGTTGTCCAGCGTTCGTGCGGAACGGGCCGTCCGTTCCTTCGTTGCGCTGATCGACGAGTTCACGGAACTCGCTCGCACCCTCGAGCCCGCAGATCTGGTCATCGAAGTGGTCGAGCGCTCGGGATACCGCGCCAAGCTGCAGGCTGAGGAAACCGACGAGGCGCGCGCGCGGCTGGAGAACCTGGACGAGTTGGTCCGTGACGCGCGGGGCTTCGAACTGCCGCCGGAGGCCTCCGCCCCCGAGGACCGCCTGCGAGCCTGGTTGGATCGCGCCACCCTGGCGGGTCCCGACGACGAGATCCCGGAGGGCGGGCTGGTGACGCTGCTTACGGTGCACAACGCCAAGGGCTTGGAGTACCCGGTGGTGTTCGTGGTGCACATGATGGAAGGGCAGTTCCCCCACGCCCTCGCCGCCGAGGAGGCGGACAGCGTCGAAGAGGAGCGCCGCCTCGCGTATGTGGCCTTCACCCGGGCGAAGCGCTTGCTCTACATCACCTGGAATGTGGAGGGGACCCAGCTCGAGTTCGTCAACCGTAGGGGCCCGCGAACCCGGCGGAGGGCGGACCCGTCTCGGTTCATCCTCGATCTCCCTCTGGATGTGGTGGAGGGAGACATCCCCTCACTGGAGCCGGGCCCTCGGATTGGCGGCCCCAGGGGAAAGGGGGAGAAGCTCGACACCTTCCTGCAACACCATCGAATGCGCAGGGAACCCGGTCGCGGCCCGCGCCGTTCCCCCCCCGAGAGCTACCGCCTGCTGGACATCGAAGATCTCTCGCAGCTCTGCCGTGGCTGCCGGATCCACCACGCCCGGTTCGGGCTCGGAGTGGTGCGCTCGCTTTCCAGGGGCCGGGTACTCATCGTCTTCGACGGCGGCCAACCGCGGTCGGTACCCCTACACGCAGGTGAACTCCAGCTTGTCGAGGAGTAGACCTGGCGACCCGAACAGGATGCCGGCGGGTGGGCACGGCACGCTTCGCCTGTGCTAGTTTCACCCTCGACTAGAAACGGCAGCTTGATGATCGTCTCCTGTCCATCCTGCAGCAGCCGCTACAAGTTCGACGAAGCCAAGCTCAAGGGCCGAGCAGCCAAGATCACCTGTCCCAGCTGCTCGCACAAGTTCGTGGTGCGTCCCGAGCCACAGCAAGCACCCCCCGAGCCCCCTTCGCCCGAGCCGGAAGCGGTCCCCGACATCTTCAACGTCGACTTCCGGAAGCTCGGCCTCGCCTGGAAGGTCCGAAAGGGACTCGGGCTCAGCTATGAGTTCCACAGCCTGCAGCAACTCCAGGACATGCTGCAGGAGAACCAGGTCG
>JAFDJI010000196.1 GCA_019307545.1 Deltaproteobacteria bacterium
CGCCATGTCGAGGGAGGAGGCGGCCGGCAGCCGCTATCGGAACGTGATCACCCGCGCGATCGGGCTGTACCCCACGGTGCGCACCGACCTGCTCCACCTGGACCTCCTGGCGGGGGATCGCCTGGTCCTGTGCTCCGATGGCCTCTCGGATCCCGTGAAACCCAAGTACATCCTCCGGCTCACCCAGCGGGAGAACCTGGCCTCGGCGGTCGACGGCCTGGTCGAGGCGGCCCTGGAAGGAGGCGGCCGCGACAACATCAGTGTCATCGCGATCGAGCCGGAGGAGGTCGCCGAGGCGCAGGCCGTCACCGCCCGGGCCGCCGCGATGGAGCGGCTCTTCCTGTTCGCCGACCTGCCCTACGCTGCGCGCCTGCGGGTCGGACGCATCGTCTCCGAGCACTTCGTTTCCCCGAAACAGGTGATCGTTACCCAGGGCACCCCGGGGGACACCATGTACGCCGTGGTCCAGGGCGAGGTGTCCGTTCAGGTGGACGGCGTGGAGGTCGCGATCCTCCGCGAGGGAGAGCACTTCGGAGAGATGGCGCTGGTCGACCGCGAACCGCGCTCGGCGACCATCGTAGCCAAGGGATTCGGACACCTGCTCGCCGTCGAACACGACACGTTTCAGGAGTTCTGCATGATGGAGCCCACTCTGGGCAACCAGATGCTCTGGAAGCTGATCACGACCCTGGGGCAGAGGCTTCGCGCTGCGAACCTGCAGATTTCCAATAGGTAGCGCGGGACGGAGGAGCACGGCCATCGCCTTTCGGGCATGGGCGCGGGCACGGGCGCGGGCACGGGAGGAGCCGTCGGGCAAAGCCCGCCAGGCTCCTAAAGCGTGTAGACCTCGACCGCGTCCTGTCGCCCCTTCACCTGTTCGGGACCGCGCGCCTCCACGGTGTATTTCCCCTCCGGGAGGTGCTCGAGGACGACACCACTGATCGCGATGGTGCTTCCCAGCTTCTTGTTGAGCTGTTCCAGTCGCGCAGCGACGTTCACGTTGTCTCCGATCACCGCATACTTGGTGCGCTTGGTGCTCCCCAGGTTGCCAGCGATCACGCGCCCGGTGTGGAGGCCGATCCGCGCCACCAGCCGCTCGAATCCCCGGTCCTGCCACAGGTGGGCCGTGCCGTTCGCCTCCCACTCGTCGTTGAGACCATCCAGGCGTTCACGCATGGCCAGGGCCGCTTCCACGGCCCGCTCCGGATGTCCAGGGAGGGGAACCGGAGCCCCGAACACCGCAAGGATGCCGTCCCCGAGGAACTCGATCACATCGCCTCCGTGCGCATCGATGATCTCGTTCATCTCGCCGAAGTACTCGTTGAGAAGGCGCACCACGTCTGGGGGATCGGCATGTTCGGTGAGCGTGCTGTACCCGCGCAGATCGGAGAACATCACCGTGACCTCGCGCTCCTCCCCGCCCATCTCCACCTTTTCGTCCGCGAGCACCGCCTCGGCGACACGCTCGCTCACGTAGCGCCCAAAGGTGGCGCGGATGAACTCCCGTTCGCGCAGGCCCACCACCATGCTGTTGAAGTAGCGCCCCAGCAAACCGAACTCGTCCGTGCGTGCCAACTCGGTGTGGACGTCCAGATCCCCCCCCGCGATGGCATCGCTGGCATCGATCACCATGCCGAGTGGCTTGACGATCTGCCGTCCGATCACCACAGTCACACCCCCGAGCACCACGACCGCGACCGCGAGGGCCATGAGGGTGGAGAACAACGCGTTGCGCTGCATGGCGCGGATGTCCCTGGCCATGACGTCAGCGCCGGCGATGGCCACGGAGCGCCCGGTCGCGTCCTTCACTGGCGCGTAGCCAGAGATGCTCAGACCGTACTCGTCTTCCCAGAGTTGCTCCTCCACGGCCGGATGTTCCAGTCCCTCCATCATCCTGGGCAGATCGCTGCCGTCGTAGGGAAAGAGCCAGTCGACCTCATCAGGCTCGGGGGACATGTCGACGTCGAGGATGTGCTCGAACTTCCCGTACTCGTCCGTGACCCGCAGAACGTACAGCGCCTCCGCATCCCCGTCTGCCTGACCGAGGCGCCGGAAGTCGTCATACACGCTCGCGAAGTACGCTCGCGCCTCCTCATCCTCCAATCCGAACACGGCGTCCCCGTCCACCTGGAGAGAAAGGGCCGTGGCGAGGGTCAGCAGTCGCTTCTGGAGGTGGCCCATCTCCGCGTCCATCTGGTTCTTGTAGGTCCAGGCGGAGAGGCCCGAGATGAGGAGGAAGGCGGAGATCCCATAGGCCAACATCAGCCGGAGCGGGAACCGCTGCCACAGCCGCAGATCATCCCGCCACCGGCCGGTACTGCGCGCAGAGGCGCTCGATTTACTTGAAATCACCGCGTATCGCTTTCTCCACCGCCGCGAGTCGGGAGGAGAGGTCCCGCAGTCGATCGCCCACCGCATCCAGCAGCGCGAGAGACAGCTTCGCTCCCAACTCCGGCTTTTGACGCATCAGCTCGTGGAACCGGTCTCGGGAGAGTGCAAACAGGCGGGTGCGCGTCGTGGTGCGTACGGTGGCAGAGCGGTTCACCGGACGCGCCAGGGCCAGTTCGCCGAAGTGGCCGCCAGCCTTGACATCGGTGAGGACCGTGGATCCGCGGCTGATACGCACCCGGCCATCCACGACCACGTAGAAGACATCCCCGGGTTCGCCCTCCCTGATCACCGTTGCGCCCTTCTGGAAGACCATCTCTTCCACGTAGGGGGCGACCACCAGCAACTCGGTCGGAGTGATGTCCCTGAACAAGAAGACGTCTTGGAGCACCTCGGTGACCGAAGAGATGGGCTCGTCTCCCTCCTCGCTCTCGAGGTCGAGCAGGACCACGCTCACGTTGTCCTCCGCCCCCGCGATGTTCGCCTGCTCGACCAACCGGTTCGCCGAGCCGTCGACATCCTTGCGGTCGACCAACGCGGCGATGGCTTCCTCCGTGAGCGCCCGGGTCAGGCCATCCGAGCACAGCAGCACCACATCCCCTTCGATCAGCCGCACCTCCGCGACGTCCACCTCGACGTCCACGCCGGCGCCAAGGGCCTGGTAGAGGAGTCGCCGGTCCTGGCTGTGCTCATACTCTTCCTGGGTGATGCGCCCCCGGCGCAGGCGAAACTCGGCCAGGGAGTGGTCCTCCGTGAGCCGGATCGACCGCCCACCACGCACCACGTAGGCGCGAGAGTCCCCCACGTGCGCCACGTAGGCGAAGTTGCGCACCACCGTGACCAGCACAAGGGTCGAGCCCATGCCGGTGGCGTTCCGCTCCGTCTTCACGCGCTGTATCCGCTGGCTGGCGCTATTGAACAGCTCGTCGAAGAGGTTCGTCAGGGCCAGCCTGTTGGCAGTGCTGCGCTCCGTGGAGATGCGCTTGGTGGCCTCGCGCATCTTCGCGGCGTACTCCTTCACGGTCCGCATGGAGAGATCCGCCGCTGCCTTGCCTGGCCTCGCGCCTCCCATGCCGTCGGCAACCGCGTACAGGGGCGGACTGCCCACACGAAGGACCATGTCCTCGTTGTACTCACGCTTGGCGCCGGGATGGGTCACTGCCGCAGCTCGTTTGACGCGCACGTTGCCTCCCGTCTCAGCGACCCGACTATACGAAACCTGGTACGCCGGGCGGGAGGCGCCCTCAAAGCGGGGCACGCACCGAGGGGCAGATGAGGAGCCGGAACGCCAGGTACTCGGGCGTCCATCGTCCTGTGAGGTCCCTTACCAGAAGCTGTCCTTGTTGGCGGGGCGGGTGGGGCCCCTCCTCGGACCGGGCGCAGACCAGGGTACTGATGTGCGGCGCACGCCCTTCCCGGAACACGTAGTCCCAGCGTTCCAGGACCGTAAACCCATGCCGCGCGGGCGCATCCTCGGCCCGATGGTCGGCGGCCGCCATGACGAAGCAGAACCTCCCGCCAGGAGCGAGCCACCGGCGGGCAGCCGCACAGTAGTCGAAGATCGATCCGAGCAACTCGATCCGAGCTCCGGCGCGCTGGGGCACCGGCGAGACCAGACCACGACCGATTGGGACATAGGGTGGCGATCCCGTCACCAGATCGAAGCGGGCGTCGGGTGGAAGCACAGCGGGATCACGGAGGTCACCGTGCACGATGGTGACGCGGTCTTCCAGTTCGTTGAAGCCCGCGGTGCGACGAGCCAGACCGACACTGACCTCCTGGGCTTCCACGCCCACCAGTGCCGCATCCTCCTGTTCCAGGAGGTACAGGGTCGTGAGCCCCACCGACCCGATGCCGCAGCCCAGATCGAGCACCCGCCGGGCACCCGGGAATGCGAGGGCAGCACGCCACGCGGTGACCTGGTCATCGGTGGAGAAGCGGTGGCCACGGCGCAGTTGGTAGATGCGCCAGTCGCCGGCCAGGAGGTCCAACGAGACCTCGCGGTCGCGGGAGAGGTCGCCCATGGCCGGCTGCTAACCCGAGTTCCATGAACGCGCGTGGGCCCACCAGCCGCGACCCGATATGTGCTCCGACTCGGAGGTACGATGTCTCGCTCGCTGATCTGTGCGGTTCTCTTGTTGGGGGGGTGCGTGCAGGGCGTCACCCAGGTGGCGGGCACTGGTTCGGTGTACACCACTCGGTGCTCGGCGGAGATGGAGGTCCGTGGCGTGGAGTACTACGCGCGCTGCACGCCCAAGAGTTGCGAGTCCACGTACCACTCGGGCGCGGTGAACCATGTGGTGGTCGCGATCGATCCAGGCCGAAAGCTGGTGGGCTACGCGGAGCGGGTATGCGTCCAGGACCTTTCGGAGGCCTCGGCCCTCTTCCAGCCTGCCCTCGAAGAGGGCGCGACGACGACCACCGCCGAAGAGGCCGACAACACGGAATGAGCCCACCCGAATAGCGCTGCTGACGCCGGGCTTCTCGGCGGAGGCACTCCACCCTCCGCCGGCGCCCGGCTTCGCATCGCCGCGGATGTGAACAGTGAGCGGGACGCATCCACCCCACCGGGAGTGGATCGCGGCGGTCCACAGGTCCCCTTGCGTGCGGCGCGGGGATGTCTCGATGTCCGACGCTGGAGGTAGGAAGGCGTGTTGTCAGGTCTGCCGGGAGTTTGGTGGTGCGCCGGGGGCCTCGGCACCGACCCGGTGCAAGTGGACTTCCACCATCCGCCGTCGCGCGCTCTCCTCGACGCCGTACGCCGCAGCGACCGCCTGGTCCACGCGTTCCCACAAGTCCAGGTCGACCCCCTCGCCCTGGTGGAGTTCCCGAATCAGGGGGTCGATCCCCGAGAGGGCGGGGTGGTCCGCGGGAGGGACTGGGATCACCTTCAGGAACGCGGGCAGGTAGTGGTAGGTCTCACCGCCCACGAGGATGCCCTGGTACACCGTGTTGTACAGCGCGGTGAACACCGTGCTCGCCAACACCGCCACCAGCCGTTCGAGGGTCCAGCCCACATGGGTGGGCCAGGCCACCGGGTACACGTCCTTGGTCACGAACCGGCCCTCCAGGTCGGCGACGACCCGGAGTCGAGTGGCGTGCTGGCAGAGAATCGCCTTGGGACGAAGGAAGGTCCGGTGCAGGTCGGGCAGCGGGTTCTTCCACCGATGACGCAACTCGTCCTGGTCGTAGCGGATCCACCACCCCGCCCACCGAACCCGGAAGGGTGCCACCTCGGTGCGACGGGATCGCGATGGACCACCCAGGTAGCGGTGGGACGGCTCTTCGAGGCGCTGTGGGGTCACGAACCGCTCCCGCAGGCCACGTTGGTGGAAAGAGCAGGTGGACACGACCTCTGCCACCTCGCCGAACCGGGGAAGTGCAAACAAAGGAGCGAGGTCGGGCCAGGTCTCGAACGGCACGAAGAGCGGATCCTCGCCCCCGACACGGGCATATTCCTCCAGGGGAACCCGGTCCCAGCGCTCCGGGCGCACAGCCAGGTCTGACGGCTTCACCACCCGGTGCACCCCCACCTCCCGCACGGGGCGCCGTACCAGGTGGAGTATGGCCGGATACACGCCCGTACCGGGAAACGGCCGTGGACTGAGCCTTGCCAGGTCGACCAGGTGGTCGAGGTGGACCGGGGATCCACCACCTACGAGAACCCGGCGAAAGCGGGCTGCGTATCGCCCCTGGAGCACCTTGTTGGGCAGGACCAGGGCCACGGCCCCGCCCTCCCCGATCTGCTCGAGGGCGCGCCAGCAAAACGCCAGGTAGAGGTCGAACGCCCCGCTGAGCTGCGGGAATTCTCGCCGCAACCGCTCGCGCAACCCCGGCTCGGCAGCCCCCATGCGTTTGGCTTCCAGGTACGGGGGGTTGGTGACCACCGCGCCGACTCCTCGGGGGGTGTCACCCTGGCGCGCGAGCAGGTCGCCTGGCGGGCCGGTGTGGGACAGCGCGTCTATGCCACCGAACACCCGGAGGGGGGGAAGGTCCCCTCCCCCCGACCCCTGTCCCAGCGCCCACTCCACCAGTGCAGCGCGACAGCTCCACGCAGCACGGGGGTCGCGATCCCAGCCCTCTACGGCGGCCAGGGCCTTTCCCGTCGGCCATCCGGCCTTCCGCCGCACCTCCAGGACGGCCAGGAGCAGGCTCCCGGCACCACAGGCCGGATCCAGCACCATGGGCGATGGCCACGCCTGCTCTTCGCGTCCCACCCCAGCGACCTCTGCCACCAGGGTCGCGAGGTCGGGGGGGGTGAAGAACTGCCCCAACGCCTGACGAGCTGCCGGATCGCGTACCTCGTCGTACCCCAGGCGGCCCCATAGGGGGAGCTGCGGGTCCCACCCAAGTCGACGCTCCAGGTCGCCACCCACGGGGTCCGCGGTGAGTTCGCGGCGCGCCCAAGCCTCCAGGGCCGGGTCCGCGGCGGTGACCCGCATCGCGACCTCCGCCCAACGCGCCCAGATCCAGCCGGTCACCGGGTCCGGCGGCGGTCCGCTCACAGG
>JAFDJI010000197.1 GCA_019307545.1 Deltaproteobacteria bacterium
GTGGTCCGTACACCCGCGGACGAGGAACGATCGCCCTCCACCACCAGGGTCCAGGTAGGCACCAGCACCCCGTAGCGGAGCGACACGACACCCGGGCCGGGCACCTCCCCTCCGCGGACGAGGCGTCCCTTCCACCCCGACCCGAGCGTTCGGATCCTCAGGACCGGCGAGCCGTCCCGCATCGCGAGCCATCCCTCTCCGTCCCTCGTCAACTCCAGAGCTGGCGAGAAGGTCCACCGCAGGGTGGCCCGGTGCCGGACCCTTCCCACCAGGGTGTCGTCCACGATCACCCGGTCATCGGTCCCGAAGCGGAGCGCACGCCGATGCACGGTGCCGAAGCGCGCCTTCCAGGCGTCGTGCTCGGCCACGACCACTCCATCATCGAGGTCGCATTGGACCACCCGGTATCGGATGGACCGGGACCAGCCGAAGCTGCCCCATGGTTCTGCCTGTCCGACCCCAGAGAGGGTGAGGGTGTTGTGCGAAGCGGTGGACCGCGCCCAGGTGCGCCAGTCGGGGCTCCCGTTGTAGCGATAGGTCCCGAAGTCCTCCAGGACGGACGCCCCGTCCAGATGCAGCCACACCGAGAGTGCATCCGCGTGCCCGTGTCCCCCGCTGCGGCCGAACCCCAGTGGCCCATGGTCCATCACGACCAGGGTCCGTCGGCCAGCCAGGGTGCGTCGGAGGACCGTGTAGCCACCTTCGGGGAACGCCCGGCTCGCTCTTCGCGCGATCGCCGCGGCCGGTGTGCCCAATCCCAGCAGCGCCGCGCGCGGATCCACCGTGCCCCCCGGAGGCGCGATCTGTTCCACACCCAAGGCCGTGGACACGGCGGAGCACACCGAGCGGAGATGATCGTCCGGTCCCAGCACCTGCCGGAGCACCACACCCTCGTCGTCATCCCCGATCCGCGGGGGGTGGCCCGCTTCGTCGAGGAGTTCGATGAGGTGGTCTGCGCCCCGTCGAAGCAGGTGCTCGACGGGGAGGTGAATGCCAGCCGTGCGAGCGACCACCAGCGCCAGGAGCAACCACTCCATGGTGTAGGCCTGGTAGGTCGGAGACTGCTCCGTCCCCACCCCGTCGGGGTGGAACTGGCGCTCTCCGACCGCGGCCAACTCCGGGGCCAGACCGCGCCAACGGGCGGCACCCGGGAGGTCGGGGGCGCGGCATCCGAGCACGAACAGAGCGGTCAACTCGGCGACGCGATGGTTGGCGGCCGAGGAGCGAGGGGTCGGGTAGCGCTCCAACCAGAAGGCGTGGTCCAACAGGGAACGCCAGAGCGCCCGCCGCAGCGGCTCCGGGAACGCCTGCGGGTCCAACAGGGTGGACACCACCAGGAAGCTCACCATCCGCGCGGCACACTCGATTCCCGTCGTCCAGGCCACCCCACGAAAGGGGGGATGGGCGTTCACCCAGTCCTCCAGGTCCGCGAGACAGGCCGTCCGCGCGTCCGCATCCCCGAGGGCCGCGCTCCAGGCCAACACCTGGAGATGCTGCAGGCGGTTCAGCTCCCAGACGGCCTTGATGTCCCGTCCGAGCGGGTCTCGGTGGATGCGCACGGCGTGGCTGGGCACGTCCGCCGGCCAGGACGTCCCCGTCGCTGGATCGAGGGTCCAGCCGCACCGCTGTTCGGCTCCCCGGTGGGTGCCGAGGAGGGTGAATGGCCCGCGGAGTAGGGACTCCGCTTCCGCCTGCAGCCGTTCCCACCACGCAACCGGCACCCGGGCCACGGCCTCTTCAGCCGTAGTGGGAAGCGCCGGGAGGGGGCGATCCGCGACCTCGACCGGCACCTGCGGAACCGACCAACGCCACGCGCCCCAGGCGTCCAGTTCGCGGCGAACGCCCTGGCTGATCCGCTGGGCAATCTCCCGCGGGGGCATCCCCTGGAGCCGTCGAGCCCGCCATCGCGCCTCACCCATGAAGAGGGTCCGGCGACCCGTCCGCTGTGCCTGATTCTCGTTCATGGTCTCCCAGCGTTACCGCTTGCCGCCATGGGGGCAAGCACGGGGTGGACCGGCCAGGAGGCCCGTGCAATCCTCCCGCTGTGGTGCCATCGACTCCCATCGACCCGCCGACCGAGCGGTTCGGATTGCTGTTCGAGGCACCGACTCGCACCGAGGTGGTGCGGCTTGCCCGGACGGCCATCGAGCGACGGGAGAAGCTCGTCATCTGCGCCGTCAATGCTCCCAAGCTGGTCCGTATGCGCCAAGATGTTGCGTTCCGCCGAGCAATCCTCGACGCGGACCTGCTGCTGCCCGACGGAATGTCCCTCGTGTGGGCGAGCCGGCTGTTGCGGACGCCACTGCCGGACCGGATCACCGGCATCGACATCATGTACGCCTTGTTGGCGGAAGGGACCAGCCACCACCATGCGACCTACTGCCTGGGGGCCACCGAACGGGCGAACGCCAACGCGGTAGCGGCCTTTCGAGACGAATACCCCGGGGTGCGGATCGTCGGGCGACACCATGGGTACTTCCCCGAAGCGGATGAACCGCGGGTAGTCGAGGTCATCGCAAAAGCCGCCCCGGACATCCTGTTTGTCGCGATGAACACCCCGCGAAAGGAGAAGTTCATCGCCCGCTGGCACCGAGAACTCGGCGTTCCGGTGTGCCTCGGCGTAGGCGGAGCCTTCGACGTGGCGAGCGGAGAGAAGCGTCGTGCACCGGTGGTCCTCCAGCGTGCCGGCTTGGAATGGACATGGCGAATGTTCCAGCATCCACACAGCGCCTGGCCCCGCTACGTCCACAACAACCTGGCCTTTGCGGCACTTCTGTGCCGTGAGCTGCTTCGGCCGGGGAGTTATGGCGCCGCACTGGGGGATTGAGCCCCTTCCTCGCCCCCATCGGGTTCGGGCCTGGGCCAGGCCACCTCCCGAGGGAGTCCGTCCGCCAGGCTGGCGGCCGCCGCCAGGGTGGCGTGATGCACATGCCAGGTCGCATCCATCGGGACCGTTGGCCTGCCGGTTCGCAGGGCCTCGAGAAACGCCTGGAGCTGCTCCCGGACGCCCTTCTTCTGCCCTCGTCCAAGCTTGAAGGCTTGCTTCCGCCCCTCGTGGTGTACCCACCCCGCGCTCCAGTCATCGATGATCGCAACCCGTCCCGATCCAAACACCTCGTATCGCTCCTTGCCGAGGCCGCGATCGCCATCCGCGGCATAGAAGATCTGTGCCAAGGAGCCGTCGCCGAAAGACAGGGAGATGGCAAAGGTATCCCCGGGCAACGAGGTGGGGCCGGCCCCCATCGGAGTGGCCTGGACACGCCGGATGGGAAAGCCAACCACCGCCTGACACCAATCGACGAAGTGAATGCCCTCGCCCACCAGCCGCCCTCCCCCTTCCACCGGGTCGCGCAGCCAGTGTGAGGCGGGGAGGCGTCCGGCGTTGACCCGGCAGGTCAGGGCAAGCGGTTCGTCGCGTCCCGTGAACTCCCGGCGGATCTTGGCCGTGTACGGACTGAACCGCCGATTGGTGCCCACCTGCACGTAGCGTCCCGTCGTCTGCTGCAGCTGCGCGATCTCGGCCAACTCTTCCTCGGACAGACAAAGCGGTTTTTCTACGAACACGTGTTTGCCCGCACGAAGCGCGAGGATGACCTGCTCGGCGTGCAGTCGGTGGCGCGTGCCGATGAGGATCGCGTGGATGGCGGGATCCTCGAGCAGTTGTTCGGTGTGGGTACCGGACCAGCGGAAGCCGGCTGCGCGCGCTGCCTGTTCGGCGCTCGCCCCCGTTCGGGTGACGACGCCGACCCGATCGACGGCCAGCCCCCGCAGCGCGGGCAGCAGCGCCCCCCGAACGTAGCTTCCAGCGCCGAGGACGCCGAGACCGACGCGGCCCTTCACCTTCTCGACGGCGGCCACCTTTTCCGCCGCCGCCGCGGGCGCCCTGGGGAGCGTCCTCTCACGGTGCGCTTCCCCATAGGTCAGCAGGATGCCCAGGTACGGCTCGCCCCCTTCGAACATCGAGTAGGCCTCCAGCGCACGCTCGATGGGGAACCGGTGCGTGATCAGGGGTTCCAGGTTCACGCGATGGTCTGCCACGGCTTCGAGAAACGCCTGCATGTTGCGCTGTTCGGTGTAGCGCACGTAGGCGTAGGGATAGTCCCGACCCCGCTCCTCGTACTCCGGGTCGTACCTACCCGGCCCGTAGGACATGGACATCCGGACATCCAGCTCCTTCGCATAGGCCTCATCCCGCGGGATCTCCATGCCCACGAGCCCCACCACCACCACCTTTCCCCTCATCCGGGCCAGATCGACCGCCAGAGAGAGTGGCCCGTGATCCCCGGGGGCCGAGGCCGCGACGATCACCGCGTCCGCCCCGTGCCCATCCGAAACACCCCGCACCTGCTCGCGCGCATCGTCGGCGGTGCTGGTGACCCGGTGGCACCCCAAGGTCTCGGCCAGCGCGGCGCGCGACTCCGACAGGTCGAACCCCACCACCCTCGCGCCGTGTGCAGCCGCGAGCTGCGCACAGAGGTTTCCGATGAGTCCGAGCCCGATGACCACCACGCGATCTCCGAGCCGGATCTCCGCCTGGCGCACGGCCTGAAGGGCGATGGCACCGATGGTGGCGAACGCCCCCTCTTCGAAGGAGATGTCGTCGGGCAACGGCACCACCAGGTTCCTCGGGACCCAGTTCGTTTCGGCGTGGCAAGCATAGGTGGCTCCGGCGCAGGCGACCCGGGCGCCCGGTACCAGCTCGTCGGCACCTTCGGAATCCAGAACTACACCGGCGCACGCGTACCCCATCGGAACCGGCACGTTCAGCTTGTCGCGCACCTGCTCAAAGGTATGGAGCACCCCCTCCTGGCGCACCTTCTGCAGAACCCGTCGGACCAGGTCCGGTCTCGCCCGCGCCTTGCCCACCATGCTCTTCCGCGCCAGATCGAGCATCAGCTTCTCGGTCCCCGCAGAGAGCAGAGAGGCATGGGTCCGTACCCGGGCCCCATTGGGAGAGGCCTTGGGCGGGTCCACTTCGGCGAGCCAGAGCTCCCCCGTACGATAGGACTGTAGGACCTGTTTCACAGCGTCTCCCCATTCGACCGGCACGGAGTCTAATACGCCATGCTCCGCCCTCGCGCCGACCTCGCGCTCATTGGACCCTATCCCCCCCCCTACGGCGGGATCTCGATCCACCTGAAACGGTTGGCGCCACTCCTGGAGCGCGAGGGCATTCGCTGGACCCACTACAACATCAGCAGCGCCACGGAAACAGGGAAGAACGTCCGCTCCGTCTACCGTTTCCGGCGCGCGTGGCTCGCAGCGCTTCCCATCACGGCTCGGGAGCGGGTGCTCCACTTTCACGCGCCCGACGACGTCCTGGCCCGGTCCGTCTCCCTGCCGGTCACGAGCTTCCGCCGCAGCAAGGTGATCCACAGCTTCCACAACAGCCGCACCATCGTCGACCCGGGCTCGCTCTCCCCCATCCGCCACGCGTTGCTGCGGCATGTGCTTCGAGCCGCCGCCGCGGTCCATGTCGTCAACCCCGCCTTGGTCGACGCCTTGGCCAGGTTCGACGTTCCTCCCGAGCGGGTCTTCGCCTATCCCGCGTTCCTCCCACCAGATCCGACGGACGAAGAGGCGAAGGCGTTCCCGCCCCACCTGGTGGAGTTCCTCCAAACGCACCGCCCCTCCCTGGTAGCCATCGGGGATCCTCGGCGCCTTTGGCGAGGCCAGCCGATCTACGGGCTCGAAGGGGTCGTGGACCTGGTGGAGGCGCTGCAGGGCGAGCTTCCGGAAATCGGTCTGCTCATCTTCCTGCACATCGGCTCCAGCCTCGACGACCGGGAGACCAGGGCCTTGTCGAACCGGATCGAGCGCAAGGGACTCTCGCAACGGGTGCGGGTGATGGAGCTTCGGCGGGAATGCTGGCCCGCGTTCACCCATGCGGACCTCTACGTCCGACCCACCCTCACCGACGGAGATGCGGTGGCGGTGCGGGAGGCACTGTGGCTTGGCACCCCCGTGGTGGCGACCGATGTGGGCGCACGACCGGAGGGCACGATCCTGTGCCCGGTTGGGGACGCATCTGCGTTCATCGATGCAGTCCGGGAGGCCTGGGCGAACATCGGCGAAGCGAAGGACCGCGTGGGAGCGCTGCGCCCCGAGGATCCCTCGGAACGGGTGTTGGCGATGTACCGCAGCGTGCTCGGGCGAACCTGACGCTTCATCCTGGCTTTGTCAGGATTCCGACAAGGACGACCCGCAGCCGCTCCAGGTGCGGCGTGGCGTTCACCAACCGCTCGTAGGCGATCCCCATCAGGTAGGTCGGGGTCGTGAGGCGCAGGTATTCCGGGCGCCCCTCCACCATGCGTACCGAATCCAGGTGGAGGCCCGTCCGGAGTGCGATACGGCGCAACGCCCCCCGCGAGTTCGCGCGGTAGCGCGTCGGAAAGGTGTCGTCCATGGGCCGCCCTCGCAGTCGGTTGACCAACTGGTGAAACCGATGCGGAGTGACCTGCGCGATCAGGGGAACGTAGTGGAAGCGGTTCGGAGTCTTGACCACGAACCACCCGCCGGGTTTGAGCACCCGCGCCACCTCTCGGAACACCTTGTCGGGCTCCTCCAGGTGCTCGAGCACATTGTCGGAGAACACCCCGTCGAAGGTCGCGTCCTCGTAGGGAATGGCCTCTCCGACGCCCACTCTGGCATCGTCGAGACAGGGGTTCTCGAGCACGCGCTCGTCGGGGTCGACACCGCAGAGTCGGGCGGCGTGCCCCCGGAAGTCCATCTGGATCACCCGACCCGTCCCCGCCCCCAGGTCGAGGACCACGTCACCCGGACGGAGCCTCTCCAGGATGACCTGCCGCAGCAGATCATCGTCCCAACACGATCCCTGCGTCGGGTAGAAGATGCGGTCGAGTTTGTCCACGAGCCCCAACATGTCCGCTCCAA
>JAFDJI010000837.1 GCA_019307545.1 Deltaproteobacteria bacterium
AAACAGGATGAAATAGCGGCCGCCCTGGACGGTGCCCGAGGAGATCACCTCCACAATCGCCTCCTTCGCCAACCCGTCCAGTGCGAGCAGACCGCGGGGGATGTCGCCGATGTCGAGCATCGCGAGGGCCGGTCCGGCATGGGGATGGGGGTTGACCAAAGGAAGACGGACCTCACACGATGCGGAAGGCATCCACGATGGTGCAGCGCCGAGCGCGGGAGAAGGAGCGCGCCGTGGTGAGGCCCTCCCCAGTGGGCGAGGCGATGGTGAAAGAGCTCCACCCCTCTCCCCCGGCACCCAGGCCGGCCACCGCGCGCCCGTTCTTCACGAAGATGCTGCAGTTGCACTTGCGACCCATCCTCGCGAGGGCCAGGAGGTCGTGGGAATGCATGGTCGCGGTGTGGAAGTTGCCCCCCTCCACCTCCACCGCCAGATCGATCGCCTCGTTCACGTTGCGCACTCGGGTCAGGGGGAGGCACGCCATCATCTGCTCGGTCCACAGCAACGGGTGCTCGTTGGGGACCTCCACCAGCACGGTGCGCGCCTCGAGCCCCGCCGAGATGCCCAACTCCCCCAGGATGACCGAGGCGTTCTTGCCGACGAGGTCCCGGTTGATCTCCGCGTGCCCTTTCTGCCCGGCCATCTTCTTGAAGATCACCTTCTCGAGCCGCGGAAGGTCCTTCGGGTCCAACAGCACCGCGCCGTGGCGGACCATGGACTGCTTGAGCTGGTCTGCGACCGCGTCCACGACGACCACTTCCTTCTCGTCCACGCAGATTATGTTGTTGTCGAAGGAGTGGCCCATCACGCAATCTCGGCCGGCCTGGTCGAGGTCCGCGGTGGCGTCCACCACCGCCGGAGGGTTGCCGGGACCCGCGCAGATCGCCCGCTTGCCGGAGTTCATCGCCGCCTTGATTACCGCCCCGCCGCCGGTGACCACCAGCAGTCGCGTCAGGGGGTGCTTCATCAACTCCTGCGCGGACTTGATGGTCGGCTCCGCGATGCAGGCGAGCAGGTTCGGGGGGCCTCCAGCACCGACGATGACCCGGTTGATCATCTGGATGGAGTGCATCGAGACCCGCTTGGCGGACGGGTGCACGTTGAAGACCACCGAGTTGCCCGCGGAGAGCATCCCGATGGCGTTGCAGATGATGGTAGAGGTGGGGTTGGTCACCGGAGTGATGGCGCCGATGACCCCGAAGGGCGCCGGCTCCACCAGGAACAGGCCGTCGTCGCCCGAGCCCGCGAGCGGGTCGAGGATCTCGGGGCCCGGGGTCTTCTCGATCACCAGCAGGTTCTTCTCGAGCTTGTCCTCGAAGCGACCCAGGCCAGTCTCCTCGAGGGCGAAGGTGGAGAGCGCGCGGGCCTCCTCGCGCAGCTTGTTGCGTATGGCGGCGATGATCTTGTTGCGGTGCTTCAGCCCCACCCTGTCAAAGGCGAAGAATGCCTCCCGGGCGGCACGAAGCGCCTCGTCGATGGTGTTGAAGACGCCGTCGCCATGACTCGCCGGCTGCGGCTGCTGGGCCTTCGAGCCTTCTGGCGGAGCCGAGGCGACGATCTCCGCCGCAATCGCCTGGGCGAGGCGTCGGATCTCTTCGGAGCTCACCTGAGAGTAGCTCATGGTTCACCTGCACAGTTCGATTCCATCGCCACCCCCCGAGCGGTCACTCGTCGTCGTACCCGCTCTCCTGCCGGTACTTGTCGTAGATCTTCTCGCCGTCGATGGCCCAGGTGTCGACGATGGCCATGACCACTGCATCGCATGGCCGGTCCTTGGTCAACGCCGTCATCCGTGCGGCGGACCCGGACGCATAGAGCACGTACTCGTCCACCCCAGCCCCCACGACGTCCGCCGCGACGACGTATTGGCCGTCCTCCAGGGTCTCCGGGTTCTTCCCCCGGAGCAGGAGGAACTTGAACCCCTCGATGTTCGGGTCCTTGCGGGTGGACACCACGGTTCCGATGACCTTTGCCAGGAGCATTTCCAAACCCTCCCCAGTCGGATGACCGGAGCCGGGGACCCGCAGATCCCCGGCACGGCGGCGACGAACGCCCCCGGGGGACCCGAGGACGCCGACCCTCTACTTCCTTGCGCCGGCACCGCGCGACTTGACCTGCTTGTCTGCCTCGTCCTTGCGGCCGAGCGGCATGACCAGGTCCACGTTGACGTGTGGACGCGCGATGACATGCGTGGTGACGATCTCGCCGACGCGGGCCGCCCCGTTGGCGCCAGCCTCGACCGCCGCCTTCACCGCCGCCACGTCGCCGCGAACCACGGCGGTGACGTAGCCGCCGCCGGTCTTCTCGTACTGGACCAGCTCTACCTTGGCAGCCTTC
>JAFDJI010000838.1 GCA_019307545.1 Deltaproteobacteria bacterium
ATGAAGTTTCTCGCGGAGAAGGTCACCGAGGTCGTGTAGGTCTCAAGGACCAGGGGCCCCACGGTGTCTCCCCAGTCCGCGTCGGGTGCCGGGGCCTTCTCCTTGACGTCCATCATCATGCGATTGCCGAACCCGACCCCAGCCGCCGACACCAGGCCCCGGGGCAGCAACGCGAGTCGCGCCAGGTAGGTGTTGAGCGTGGCTTGATCGGGCTGGATGGTGTCGAAGCGGACGCGGCGCTCGTAGGTGATGCCGCCGGTGGTGAGGTCCGACTCCGGGAAGGTCGGCTGGTCGCCGGAGGTCCACAGCCTCACCCCGAACAGGGTGTAAAACAGCGCATACCCAGTGTCCACGCTGCGGTTTGCGTCGGTCCAGAGAGCCCACAGCCCGGGCACCTCGGCCTCCGCGCAGGGCTTCTGCAGCGCACCGAGGACCGCCTGGAGCTTCGCGTCGGACACCAGCACGCGCCATCCAGCCGGGTCCGCCACCGCGAAGTCGAGCAGTAGTTGCAACCGTCCCGTCGTCACGAAGGCGCTGGTCCATGGATCGGGCTGGGCGCGCGCTATGATCTCGAACCGCGCCATGTCCATTTCCAGCCAGGGCTGGATGTGCGGCATGAAGGTGTAGATCACCGGAAGCCCCGCCCCCGCGGTCAGCAGCGGCAGCACGTCTTCGATGTAGGCGAGGGGCATCAAGGTGGCGACGATGTCCGGGTCGCCGGAGACCGCGGCCTGCTGTTCCGCCGTGGAGTCGACCAAGAGGGCTTGGGCCGTCTCCAGGGTGAGCCAGCCCTGCTCGAAGAAGAACCGCATCGCGTCGGCTGGATCGTAGCCGATAGCACGGCACACCAACACCAGGTCGTCCGGCGACTGGTCACCGATGGCGCAGAGGATGAGCGTCGTCAGGGGGGTTGCAGGCAGAGGCAGCAGGAACATGTCGCGGGGGCCCAGCTCTTCGATCAGCGCGGCTACCCAGGCCTCCATGTCGGTCAAGATCAGGAGATCGAGGTCGTTGAACAGCTCGAGGCCCAACTCGCAGTACCAGTCCCCCACCGTGCACCAGGTGACGAGGATGAAGTCGTTGAGGGTCTCGACATCGCACATGAACAGTTCGCGGGCGGGCTCGCAGAGGAGGAACAGGTCGAGGGCGGGGTCCGATTCCGCAGCGAGGCCCTCGAGCACCAGGAGGGGACTCTCATCGTGGAAGCTCGAGTAGAAGGAGACGCCCTCGGCCGAGGAGATGAGCACAGCCTGATCCTCGGCCGGGGAGGCCAGGATCAGGGGATCGAGGATCGCCGCGTTCGCGAAGGCGGCCAGCCCCGAGAGCTCGGTGAGGTGCGTGACGATGTCACTCGCATCACAGATGCCCACATCGCTGAGCACCGTGGAGAGCGCGCCCGTGGAGCTGGCGCAGTGGATGTCCGCGTACTGGAGGTAGATGTCCAGGGGGTACTGGACCATGTACAGCACGCTGGCGGCATGTTCCGGACCGACCAGGGCCATGGTGCGCTCGGCCAGGGTGTTATCACCGTTGAGCTCGGCGATGTCCCCGGTCGGCAGCCCCTGGACGAGGTTCCAGGCCTCGTCGCCATCGCCATCGTCAACCGCTTGGCGAAGCGCGTCGATGCCCAGCTCGGATGCCGGCGCACCGAGGCCGGCCTCGTCGACCTCGCTCGCATTGCCCGGGCCGGTGCTCTGATCCGAATTGGACGTCGGCGCTGCAGGCGTGACTGCGGGTGCGCTCTGCGTTTGTTGCCCTTGCCCAGGCATGATGTGAACCTCGCGAGGAGTACGAGTCGTGGGCTGATTCTAGCCGCTGGTCACCCGTACAGCACCCGAAATCTGCGAAGAGAAACCTCCTTCGCCAGGCTCATTCGCAGGGGATGATGGAAACCGGCTCCCATGGTCCGCCCCCCTCCCGCCGCTCGATGGTCCAGGTGAGCCGGTACTCGGAGTCGCCGGTGAGGATCGCGCGCCGCTGCGGCGGCGGCAGGGCGCCACCCCCGACTCCGTAGCTACCCTCCATAAGGATGTCGCCCACCTCCTCCGGCACGGGCTCGATCATGCGCAGCTCCAGTCGGAACGGTGATTTCGAGAAGCGCGTCTTGCCGGAGCGGTCCTCGTGGTCGGTGAAGTGGGCGGCCTTGAAGGTTTCCGGAAGCGCGTCCAGCCACTCCAACCCCTCGCACAGGGCGACGGGGTTGATGGGGTCGACCTCGTAGATGTGGATCCGACGGAGCCAGGCAGCGCCCGCCGCCAGTCCCCGCCGCTGGTCCGGAACCCCGTCGTGGACGACCACGGTCCCCGCGTAGCCCTCGTCCCTGCGCGTCGCGACCA
>JAFDJI010000839.1 GCA_019307545.1 Deltaproteobacteria bacterium
TGGACCCTGGACAGGTCATCCAGACCGCGGTCGATGCCTTCCGCACCCACCTGGAAGCCCGTTGCATCCAGCTCGAGGTGGACGTGCCCCCCGACCTCCCAGTGGTATGGGTCGACAAGGAGGCGATCGGCCAGGTGCTCGCCAACCTGCTCAACAACGCCTCCAAGTATGGTGGGCACGGGAAATGGATCAGGATCCGCGCCGCAGTCCTGGGTGAAGCCCTGGAGGTGTCGGTCGCCGATCGGGGGATCGGGATCGACCAGGAGGAGATCCAGCGCGTGTTCGACCACTTCTTCCGATCTGCCGATCCCAAGGTCCGTCGACGCAAGGGGACTGGAATCGGGCTCACCATCGTGCGGTACATTGTCGAGGCGCACGGTGGGACCATCATCGTGGAGAGCCCGCAGGGCTCCGGCACCACCTTCACCTTCACCCTTCCCCTCGAACCGCCCATCGAAGCGGTGACTTGAGGAGCCCATGGCACGCATCTTGTTCGTCGAAGACGAGACCCCAGTACTCGATACCCTCGAGCGCTTCTTCGAGCGCGAGGGCTATGACGTCTACGGGGGGCGATGTCTCTCCGATGCGCTGGAGATCACGCAGAGGTACCCACCCGACGTCGCGGTGATCGACGTGATGCTCAACGAGGGCCCCGAACCGGAGACCGATGGGTTCGAGGTGTGCCGCGCCCTTCGCGAGGAGGGGTTCACCGGGCCGGTGATCTTCCTCACCGCACGAACCTCGGAGGAAGACAAGCTCGCGGGATTCGAGCTCGGCGCGGACGATTACGTGACCAAGCCGTTCTCCCTCAAGGAGTTGAATGCCCGCATCACCGCGGTGCTCCGGCGCGCCGGGGGGGTCCGCTCCATCTACCGCTTCGGCACGGTGGAGGTGGACCTGGACAACTACGTGATCCGGCATCCCGACGCCGAGGAGCGGCTTTCCAACCGGGAGCAGGAGCTGCTTCGCTACCTCATCGAGCACGGCAACAAGGTCCTCCCTCGCGAAGAGCTGCTCACGAGCATCTGGAAGTACTCCCCCAACGTGACCACACGGACGGTGGACACCCACATCCTCAACGTCCGCAAGAAACTGCGTGACGACGCCTCCAACCCCCGGTTCATCGAGACGATGCACGGCGTCGGATACCGGTTCATCGCCGCAGAGGGCTGACCTGTGATCCCCTGGGCACTGGCGCTGCTGCTTGGGACCGCTGCTCAGGCCCAGGACAACCCCGCGAGCTGGGAGATACTCCACGACAGCCTCCTGCTCGAGGCGGCGTACCACGACGTGGACGGCGCACTGGTCATCTACGGCCAACTGGTGAAGAACCTGGGTGCCGGCGACCCCGTTCGTTCCGAGGCCCTGTACTGGTTGGGACGCGCCCGCTACGAGCAGGGTGAAGTAGATGGTGCACGCGAGGCGCTCCGGGAGTGCGTACGGATCGGCGTCGGGAAGGCACGCTGCCTCGAGCTGCTCGGTCGCATCGAGCTGGAGCAGAGTGGCATCGTCTCGGTTCCGGTGCGGTGGACCTTCGACGACACCACCCACGGCTTCGTCCACCCCTGGCGATACGCCGCCAAGGGCGCCATCCGCATCCACCGAGAAGGGGACCGGGACAACCCGATGCTGGCCTGGCACACCCAAGTGGACGTGCGTGGGGACGACCAGCTCGTGGTGGGGTTCCGCGACCCGGTGCCACCGCCGCGAGGCCTTCGATTCCTGGTGCGCTCGAGTGAGCTCGACGCAGCCCTGCGGCTCCAAGTGTTCGACATCCACGGGCGGAAGTACGTTGCAGCCCATCGAGCGGTGATCCGGGTGCCACGAGGTCAGCAGATCCTCGTGGACATGCGGTTCCGCGACCTGGAGGGGGACGACCCCGAGCAGGTGAGGTTCGCCCCAAAGGACATCGACCACGTGGTGCTTCAGGACGTGACTGCCTACTACGGGGGCGGCAGCGGCGAGAACGAGCTGTATATCGACGATTTCGAGGTGTACTGAACCGCTAGCCCACAAGCGCCTCGTGCAGCACCCGCACCGCGTCATCGAGCCGGTCGACCGGCACCTCCCACCAGGCGCTGTCCCCGGCCGCGGCGCCGAGGGGTATTGGGATCCCAGCCCGGACCAGGGCGGCTTCGCCCTCTGCCACCAAGGTCAGCTTCGCTCCCAGACCCGAGCCCACGGCGGTGGCCACGGCGGTGGGTCCTTCCACCGCGGCACCCCCCGGCAGACCGTCCAGGCCCGCATGCACATTGCGAATGTCGACCCAGACGGTACGCCCGATGCGATGGCGCACCCGGGCGCCTGCCGCCAGCAAGGCGGTGGCCACCTC
>JAFDJI010000840.1 GCA_019307545.1 Deltaproteobacteria bacterium
ACCGGCCCCATGGACAGCCCTTTGACGGCAGGGGACCCCCACTCGACGGCTAGGATGGGGGGGATCGAGGAGGCTTGGTGGACGCGGTGCTGGTGGGACTGCTCACCGCCCTTACCGTCGCGCTCGGCGCGGCGCTTTGGTACCTCTTGGTGCGTCCGGACGTCGTGTTGTCGCTCTGGAACGAGGGCGCGGCCACCCAGGAAGGGTGGTTCGAGGAGCACCCCGCGACCCTGACCGCGCTGCGCTGGGCCCTGGCGGTGGCGGTGTTCCTTCTCGGATTCCTCACCGGCCTCGCCACGGCATTCCTGAGCAGTCCGATCGATGTGGTGGCTAGGGGCGGACTCGAACCGCCGACAACACGGGTATGAACCGTGCGCTCTAACCAACTGAGCTACCTAGCCGCTCCGCGCTCACCTAACGCCGCGGTTCGGACTGTCAACCGCCTTCGCAGGGGGTCGGGGGGCCCTGAGAGGGCCTCGTTGGGTGCACCTGCCTTGAGGTCCCGAGCGATCCCGTGGAAGATGTGCGTGGCCCCGACCTGCCTCCGAGGACGAATGATCCGCTCCACGCTGCTGCTGGTCCCGCTGCTCGCCCCCTCCATGGTCGCGCTGGCGGCTGAGTCCGGTGACCTGGGTGTGGGTGTGGGGGTGGCCATGTCCGCGGACCTGCCCGACAAGGTGTCCGGGGAATACGCGAAGTATGGACCTGGACCCAGCCTCCAGATTCCCTTCCGATACCAGGTCGCCCCCCTGGCCCGACTTCGGGCTACAGCGCGCTTCGACCTGGGCGTCGGGTCCAACCGGGTCCACTGGAAACAAGAAGTGAACGGAGAGGACGTGACCCTGTACTCCGATGACCACTGGGCGATGTTCGTCGCCGGCGGGCTGTCGGTGGGCGCCGACTTCCTCCTCCCGGTCGACTCGCCCCTGGTTCCGTACCTGGGCGCCGAGGGGGGGCTGGCGTGGGTGGGGAACTTCCACTCCTTCAGCGGGCCCTCCCGTGTCCTGGTCGATCCCGATCAGAACGACCTCGACGACGCGAGCAACATCGACCCGTGGACGGGGCAGCTCACCCTGCTCACCGAGGTGCACCTGGGCGGGGATTTTGCGTTGTCCGAGGGGTTGGACCTGTGGGTGGAAACGGGCTACTCCGTGGCCTTCCTGAATGCCCGTGAGTTGAGGAAGACACCCGAGGAGCTCAACGCCACCCGCGACCCCTGGGGGTGGAACGCGCTTCGCATCGGCGCCGGCGTGGTCTTCGCACTGTAGGCCGGCACCGGGGGACCACCATGAAGCTCTACCGCGCCAAGATCCCTGTCATCGCCGAGGAGGCCATCCGGACCCTCACCCAGGATGGCGACATCGAGGTGCTTCCGGAGAAGCGCGAAGAGGCCGAGACGGACCTCGTCGCCATCATGGACGAGTACATCCGCCGCGACCAGGAATTCCGCAATCAGATCAAGGACCACATGGCGGCGGAGAACATCACCTACGATCAGTACGGGCGCGTTCGAGGCCGCCTCGCCGAGGAGCTTCGCCACCCGACGGGCGACGACGTGGAGCGGTTCCTCACCCGCCAGTTCATCGAGAACATGATGATCTCCCCGAACGTCGAGGAGGTGTTCACCGAGGACCGGCTCATGCACCGCAAGATCATCGGCATCCTGCGCCTTCACCACGTCGACGAGCGCGAGATCCGCGAAGAGGCGATCACGAAGATCAAGAATGTGCACGAAGGCACGGTGGACTACGAGATCGCACTCCAGGACGCAATGCGTGAGGTCCGAAAGCGGAGGGGCCTCACCCGATGAGGTGGCGTCTCTGCGCCCTCGTTCCCGCCGTCGTCCTCGGGGGGTGCGGAAGGGACGAGGCTCCCATCGGTCCTGAGCCGACCGGAGAGCCCACCGTGGTTTCGGTGGTGTCACCCGCGCCGGCCGAGGAGGCCATCGAGGAGGCGGGGGCCGTCACTCCGAACGCTGCGGTGCCGGTGGAGCTCTACTTCTACGGGGTGAGCGCTCTGCACCAGAGCTTCTTCAGCAACGCCGACGCGGTGGGCGACCTCGGCGCTGCGCTCGGCGCCTGCCTGAGCGAGACGGCGCAGGTGGCGGTGAGCTGGAACGAGGAGGAGCGCATCGGGCGGATCTTCCTCAGGGTCCCGCCGGAGGCGCTTTCGGCGTGCCTGCCGCAGGATGGGGCAGGGGGTGTGGACCTGTCACCCCTGGAGCCCGTGGGGGTTGCGCTCGCGGCCTACCGCGACCGGGTGGCAGGGGCCTTCGACTTCCGGGTGGCGAGCTTCCGGATCGGGGTGAGCTTCACCCGAGGCGCGCGAACCTGCACGGTGTGGGCCGCCGGCCAGCACCCCCCCGACGGGCGGGCATGGTCCTCCTGCATGGATTTCCACGACCGGACGGCCTGCGCCGGTGCGGCGGACGAAGGGGTGACCCGTATCGCACTGCAGGGCGCCGACCTCAAGTACGCAAGGGACTGCTTCCGCCGATGACAGCTATCAGCC
>JAFDJI010000841.1 GCA_019307545.1 Deltaproteobacteria bacterium
GTCGTAGATCTTGATGTGCCCCCCCGGCAAACCATAGCCCTCGCCGCCGCCGATCAAGGCATCGCCGCCATCGCCGCCATCATTGTTCGAGGCGTCCCCGCCTGAGAGATCGACGGTGAACGCACCAGGCGTTCCGCCCGGGTGATCCAGCTCGGTGAGGTCAAAGGACGGTGCGCCATCGCACACCACCTCGGTGTCGTCGATCTCCCCGGGTTGGAGGATCCCGTCGCCGGCGGTACCGCCGCCATCGCCGTTGTCCAGCCCGATGTCGATCTGCACCCCACCGTAGGGGCACTCTTCATCGCCGCGAGGGATCTCCGTGGTGGAGATCAAGGCTTCGTGGCCATCCTCGCCCGGGTCGCCCGCAACGCCATCGCACACGATCTGGGAATCGGAGATCTCACCGGCGTCGAGGACTCCATCTTCGTCCTCATCCTCGCCGGTGTGGATCGCCAACCCCCCATTGGGGCATTCGTCGCCGGGCTCGATGACATCGAGGCTCACCAACTGGTTGTCCTCTCCCTTGCACCCGACCGCGAGGGTCAGGGCGAGGACGGTGAGGATGTTCGGGTAGCCAAAAAGGTTGCGTGTCATGGTTGTTCTCCACGAGTAGCGGCAAGCGCCGCTACCAGCTCCCGGTTTCGTTGTTCCCGTCGATCACGACGGTGCCCTCACCATCGTTGCCATCCGCGCCGGTCCCTGGATCGATGTCGAAGGTCCCGGTATTCACTGAGGTGCCGTCCAAGCTGAACAGGACGATGCTCCCTCCTTCGCCACCGTAGCCGTTGGTCGTTCCCCCATCGCCTCCGGGGACGTCGATGTCGCCGCCGTTGTCGGCCAGGGTGCCCCGGAGCCGGAAGTAGCCGCCGTCGCCCCCTTCACCCCCGTCATCGGTCACGTCGCTACCGGGCAGGGTGAGATCACCACTGTTCACAGCCGGGCCGTTGCGAGCGCGGATGCTGACCGAGCCACCCGTGCCCCCACCCTCGCCGCCACGACCGGCGCTGGCGTCCACCGTGCCGCGGTTCTCCGCCCAGTCCCAGGCGCGCATGTAGAGATCGCCACCGCTCCGACCCCAGTCATCCGGGCCGCTATCACCACCGGTCAGCTCGAGGTCGCCGGCGTTGATGGCCATGGCTCCGCCGAGCTGCTGCCCGTGGTCGTCGTTGTACTGGCAGGCCCGGACCTCGACGTAGCCGCCGTAGCCCCCCTGCTCGCCGGTGGTGGTGTCCCCACCGTTGGCGGCGATGTCCGCGAAGTTCACCGCCCCACCCGTGGGCACCGCGTGTCGATCGGTGCAATCGTTGCTGATGATGGCCTCGCCCCCATCGCCGCCGTACCCGTCGGTGGAGTCACCCCCGTTCAGCACGATCCCGACGTTACCGTTGCCCGTCGTCCCGCCGTAGCCGTAGTACACGATTTCCGCGGGGGTCAGACCCTCCGCCTGCACCCGGGACTCGACCCGGCCTCCCTCGCCGCCGTCGGTACCGGCACCACCCCGCGCCGAGAGATTGCCCGAGATCAGGATGCTCCCGGCCGGGCCGTCCCCGTCGTAGCTCCGGAAGTTGATGTGGCCTCCCTCCCCGCCGTAGGACCCGTTCCCGGCACCGCCGTCCGCGGTGATGTCCCCGGAGTTGATGACCACGCCCCCCTCGGCTGTGAACCGCACCGCCTCGGAGCCGTGGTTTGGATGGCGGGCGTCACCGCCCTCACAGCCACCTTCGTCCACACACGTACCCACCGCGTTTCCACCGCTGGCATCGATGTCACCACTGTTGCGTACGCTGCCCCAGTCGTCCGCGTCCAAGCGGAACCGCCCCCCCAGCCCACCGCTATCGGTGCCGTTTCCTCCCCGCAGGTCGATCAGGCCGCTGTTGAAGACCACACCCCGGTTCGACTCCAAACGCCCTTCACCGCCGTAGCCTCCGTGGCCATCATCGCTGTTCCCCCCGCGCAGGGTGATGGCGCCGGTGTTGTAGAGGCCGTAGGAGGCGTACAGTTCGAGGTATCCCCCCCTCCTCCCATCGGTGCTCACGCCGTTGGCGCCCACCGCGGTGATCGCGCCCTGGTTGTAGATCGACCAGCCCCAGACGTTCAGTTGGCCACCCTCGGCGCCCGAATCCCCATCCAGATCGATCTTGGAACCCGCCGCCCCGTGGAAGGAGACGCAGTCCAACTCCAGGAACTTGAAGGGGGCATCGGTGGTGATCGTCCCCTCGTTGAACACGTCCTCATCGACAGCGAAGGAAACGCACTCGGCATTCCCGCCGTAGGGGTAGTTGTCGTAGGAGCACATGTCCTGGTTGTTCTGCAGAGTGAGGGTGACCCC
>JAFDJI010000842.1 GCA_019307545.1 Deltaproteobacteria bacterium
GACGTTCTCCGGGTGGGGGAGTGGGCGATCCCCCTGAGGAGCAAGACCCGGAAGGCCGCCCAGCACCTGGTCGGATTGTGGGAGAAGACCCGCTGGGGCGGGAAGCGCTGGCCGGCGCCGCGGGAGGCCGAACCCGCCCCACGCGCACCCCTGGCAGAAGGGGCCACGTCCTTTCCGGAATGGTGGGCGGGGGAGGTCCCGGCGGACCCCGAAGAGCGCTGGCTCGCGGCTGGTTTGACGGCCGCGCTCCACCCCTTCAGCCACAGGGACGGCACCGTGCACCAGGAGCCGCTCTGGTTGGGGATCAGCGACCGTCGTGCGGTGCTGGCGGTGCGCTCGGGCGAGGGCGATGTCTCTTCGCTCCCCCTTTCCGGGCCCATCCAGGTGGATGTGCACCCTGGGCCCAACCGCTACACCGCGCCAGAACGCACGTTCTCGGGCCCGGCGCTCGCCGGTGCCGCCCTCACAGCCGCGGCACGCCTCAGCCGTCGGGTCACGCCGGAGGCGCGTTGGGCGGAGGCCGCCCGGCAGGCTTTGGAGGACGGAGTGCCCACGCGCGCCCTGGCGCTTTGGGGAGGGGCCTTCGCCCTGGGGCGGGCCGGCCGCTCCTGGGAGGACGTCGCACGAGCCTGCGCCAGCCTGGGCCAGGGTGAGCACGCCGTTCACGCCCTGTGCGAGCACCTGCGGTTGCGCCCCGACGACGACACCCTCAACGGGCCGGGGCGCTGGCAGGTCTCCGCCTCCGCCTTGGAGCGGAGCCTCCGTCGGGTGACCTGGTCGGAGGCATGGGTGGCGCTCCGCCCCCTGCTGGAGGCCGTGACGCCACGGGAGCCCCCGAGTCGCCTTCGCTGGCCCCCGACAGGCTCGACCGAAGTGTGGATCGGCGCGCTCTGTGCCTCCGAGCGGTGGGAGAGTGCAATCGCGCTGCTCCCCCGGCTGGACCAGGGTCCGCGGGGGTCGGCCATTCGCGCTGCGGTGCGCACCCTCGCTGGTGCCGAGGGCGTCGCCGAAGACTGGGTGGCGGCCGCTCACGCCGCGCGTGCCGCCCACCTGAACGACGACGCCCGCGCAGCGCTGGACACCGCCTTGGCGTTGGACGATGCCGCGATGACCCGATGGCTCGCCGCGGCCTGGTCGTGGTGGGACGACCTTCCCGAGGCCGCCCGAAGCCACTGGCGCCGCGCCCTGGCGCTCGACGCCGCGGGCGAGGGCGCCACCAACGCGCCGCTGGGGGTTGCCGGGGAGCGCGCGCTGGCAGAGGTTGCGGAGGAGGACCAGACCTGGGTTGCCGCCGCTGCGGCGTGGGGGAGGGTGGTGGCGCTGGATCCCGCGGGGTTCCAGGCCTACCGGGCCCACGCCCGCCTACTCGAGGAACGGCTGGGCGACCCGGTGGCTGCATCCGAGGTACAGGCCACCGCCGCCGATGCGCTGGACCGAGACGTGCTCCAAGAGGGCGAGGACGTCCAGCGCTGGGCCATCTGGAACGAGGTTGCGCGACTCCGTGCGATCGCCGGTGACCCAGACGCGGCGGTAGATGCCCTGTTGGAGTCGGTCTCCGGGGACTTCCTCCGCCCGGAAGCCTACGAGGCGGCCCTCGAGCGGGAGGAGTGCCAGGTCCCGGAGGTCCTGCGTGGGTGGTGGCAGCACCTCTTGCGGCTGCTGGCGGGGGAGGGTCGCCCAGAGGGAACCGGGCTGCCCCCGCGCGAGGCGTTCACCGACGAGGAACTCGACGCCCTGCACCCGGGCGGTGTGGGGTGGCTCGAGAACATCCGCACCAGCATCACGGTTCCCGAGGCCCCTGAGCGGCAGGACATCATCCGGGGACTCGAGCAGCTGCAGGAGGAGAAACTCCCTGACACCTGGGGCCTGGCGGTCCAGATGTGCCGGCGGCTCGGGTTCGATGAGCCTCCGCCCACCTACCTCTTCCGCGCAGCGGGCGCCTGGGGGGTGAGCGCCTGGCCCCTCTCCCCGCCGGTGATCCTCCTGGGCTTCCATCACTTGACAGAGGGCGACCGCCACCTGGACCCCGAAGCACTGGGCTTCCTGATCGCCGTGGAGCTCACCCACCTGCGGTGCGACCACCCGCTGCTCGCGTTCGACCAGGACATCGTGGGCACCAGCCGCTCGGTGTACAGCTCCTTCGGCAAGTACGCCGGCACCGCGGAGACCGTGGTGGACGTGGTGACCCTGCTCCCCGGTATCGACCAGGTGGCCAAGCTCCAGAGCGTGATCAAGCTCTCGAGGAAACTGTTCAAGGCCCGGGGGGCAGTGGACAAGGTCTCGGGGGTGGGGGGATGGGTCGGGTGGTGGTTCCGGAAGAAGGGGGAT
>JAFDJI010000843.1 GCA_019307545.1 Deltaproteobacteria bacterium
CACCATCACGATGACGGTGATGGCCGCGGCCCCCAGCACCAGGTACATCACCAGCAACTGGATGACGACGGCATCGACCGGATCGACCCCGGCGAGCAGGAGACCGGTCATGGCGCCCGGCAGTGCGATCAGACCCACCACCTTGGTGCGCTCGATCTGGGGGATCAGCGCCATACGGGCCGACTCGGGTGCCAGAAAGCGGACGATGCCGCCCCGTTCGAACCCCATGGCCAGCAGCGCCTCGAGGGTGCCCGGCTTGTCGCGAGCCTGAACGACCACTTGCTTGGCGGCAAGCACTCCGTGGGGCATCGCGTTGCCGATGGTGATGCCGGCCACCACCACCACCGAGATCGGGTCGTACGGGATCACCCCGAACCCGAAGACGACCCCCAACCCGACGGCGGTGGAAACGGCCACCGCCGCGGTCGCCGGCAGCCAGGCCCCCGGGGCGGAAGGCATCCTGCGGACCATCACGAACGATGCGATCCCCACCATCACGACCACCCAGACCCAGGCCCACAGGTCCGGGACTGTGGAGCGGAGGATGAATGCCAGCAGGGCGCCCACCGCCAGCAACTGGACTGCCGCCCGGAGGGAGGCCCAGATGAGGGACATCTCCACGCCGAGGCCCAGCCACCTGGACAGAGCGATGGCGCCCACCACCAGTGACAGCGAGGCGGCCACGACGGGCCAATCCCACACGCCGACGACACCGGATTCGGCCTGGGCGAGGATCGGGAGGAACAGCATGTCCGCCGATTTTGGCACGGCCTACGGGCGCGCGTCCCGGTACATTGATCACATGGACCAGATAGTCATCCGCGACCTGCTGCTGAGAGGCATCGTCGGCATCAACCCCGAGGAGCGCACCAGGCCGCAGGACATCCTCGTCAACGTCACTATGTGGGCCGACACCCGCCCCGCGGCGGCCAGCGACGACATCGAGGATGCGGTCAACTACCGCACCATCACCAAGGCGATCATCGCTCACATCGAGGGCGGCGAACCGATGCTGGTGGAGCGTCTCGTCTCGGAGGTCGCAGACATCTGCCTCGATGCCGACCCGAGGGTCGAGGAGGTGGAGGTGGCAGTGGAGAAACCGGGTGCGCTGCGATTTGCCCGTTCGGTAGGGGTGGTCATCCACCGCAGCCGGGGCGAGCGATGACGCCGTCCAACCGGGTGCTGCTGTCGCTCGGGAGCAACATCGAACCCGACCACAACATCCCTTCAGCGATCGAACTGCTAGAAGAGGACGGCTGCTTCAACGTGCTCGCCGTCAGCCCCATCTACCGGAGTCCCGCGGTTGGGCCTGCCGGGCAGACCGTCTTCCACAATGCGGCGGTGCTCGTGGAGACCGGCCTCGATCCGTTGGCGCTGCGGACGGAGTTGCGGCGCATCGAAGCGGAACTGGGGCGCGTCCGCACCGGGGACAAGTACGCTCCCCGCACCATCGACATCGACATTTCGATGATCGAAGGGGAGGCAACGGAGTTGGAGGGGACCCCGATCCCCGATCCCGGAATAGCGGAGCACGTGCATCTCGCAGTGCCTTTGGCCTACGTCGCTCCGGAATGGGTTGAGCCGTCCACCGGTTCCACCCTCAGACAGATTGCCGAACGCCTGGCCGCAGAGCAGGAGATCCGACAGATGACCAACGAGATCGCACCGATCAACAAGACATCCCGTTATGCCCTCGAAGGGCGCATGGAAGAGGTCACCCCCAACGAGGTGTACGACGCCGAGTACGAGGGGACCGTGCGCGCCCAGTTGATCGAGTTGGGGGAGGACCCCCGGCGCGAGGGCCTGCTCCGCACTCCGTTGCGGGTCGCCAAGGCGATGGACTTCCTCACCAGTGGGTACACCGGCAGCCTCGAAGAGGTCGTCAACAACGCTGTGTTCGAGGCGGACACCGACGAGATGGTGCTGGTCAAGGACATCGAGTTCTACTCGCTGTGCGAGCACCACATGCTGCCGTTCTTCGGGAAGGCGCATGTCGCGTATGTGCCCGACAAGCAGATCATCGGGTTGAGCAAGATCGCCAGGATCATCGACCTGTTCGCCCGCCGGCTCCAGGTGCAGGAGAGGCTCACCTCGCAGGTGGCCGACGCCATCGTCGAGGTGCTCGATCCGCTCGGCGTGGCCATCGTCATGGAGGGCTCCCACTTCTGCATGATGATGCGCGGTGTCCAGAAGCAGGGTTCGTCGATGGTGACTTCGGCCATGCGCGGCTCGTTCAAGGACAACAACCGGACCCGCTCCGAGTTCCTGGACCTGGTCGCCAAGCAGTAGGGGTCTTCCCTCCCGACACCCCGGCGCATACGTTGACG
>JAFDJI010000844.1 GCA_019307545.1 Deltaproteobacteria bacterium
CTCGAGCTCCGACGGCTCCTCCTCCCCATCCACCAGGTGGAGCTTGAAGAGGATGAAGATGGCCTCGTCCTCGGCCTCTGCGTCTCCACTGCTGAGGAAGCCGCCGAACTCGCTACATCCCGTGCCGGGTCGGGCGATCTCGTCGACGGGTCGCCCCCCCGGACGGAAGGGGATCAGCTCGAGGAGCGCGCCCTCTCCCTTGGGGAGGTCTTCTGCCGCGGCTGTGGCCTGGGGTTGGGTGACGGCCGGTGCGCTGAGGTCGGGGTCGGTGAGGAGACGCCGGACCGCCTCCAGGGGGCCGCGGCGCCCGAGGCGTTCCAGTGCGGGGGCGCAGTACCGCAGTACCGCGGCGGCGCCCTCGGCGTCCGGGTCCAGGGCGGATACGATGGCCGCGCCATCGCTGGTGAGTCGGACCCATTCCGGCCGTCCCTGCAGCCAGGACGGCACACCTCCCCATTGGACGTCCCGCGCGAGGGAGGTTGCGGCCGCGGCGATCAGTGGCGCCAACTCGTCGAAGATCTCCGGGAGGAGGGGGCGCGCGAAGGTGATCTCCAGGCCGTCGCCCCAGGGCTCCAGTCGCGCCTCCCCAGCACCGACAGTGTCGAAGACGGGGACCAGGAGAGGTGCCGCGAGGCTTGCCACCGCGTGAAGCATGTGTTCGGACGGCGCGCCCCCGGGGAGGTTGAGGCGGACGCCGGTCTGCTCGGCGCGCACGCGGTCGGCGGGGAGCACGAACTGCAGGGTCTCGCGTAGGTGGTGGAAGAGCTGCAGGCCAGAGACCAGCCCGGGGCGCGCGATGGCGAGCGGTCCCACCGTGAGCTCCAGGTGGCCCTCCCGGGCCGCCAGGGACCAGTCGTTGTGGGCGGCCTCGGCCCCCAGTGCGCCGGCGTCCATGGTCTGGGCCGACAGTAGGTCCATCAAGGTGAACGGATGATCGAGATCCCAACGTCCGAGCAGCTGCACGGCGGCCCCCAAAGCGGTCTGCGGCATTGTCCGCAGCCGGGGAAGCGTACCTCTGGGGCCGATGCGGGATCCAGGAGGTTCATGCGTGGAGTGCTGCCAGCCACGCCTCCTGTCGACCCTCTGCGGTCCTCTTCTTTCGATCGATCGCGCTCACCGCGATACCGTACCGGGCGCGAAGCGTGCCATGACGACCCCTTCCAGGCCCACAGGCGAATCTCCGCGAGGCTGGCACGCCAGCCTGAGGGTGACGTTCGCGGTGGCGCTCACGGCCATGGTGGTCTTCACGGCGGGGGTGATCATCGCGGTCACCTACGCCAATACCCGGAGCAGCTCCCTCCTCGTGTCCCGCTCCATCCTCACCCAGGTCACCCGGGTGACCGAGGAGCGGGTGAAGGGCTTCCTCCAGGCGCCGGCCGCCGCAAACGAGCTGATCCTGCGCGACCTGCAGAGCGGGGCCCTCGATCCCTTCGATCGTGCCGGACTCGAGGCGCGGTTCTACAACACGCTGACCGTGTACTCCTCCCTCAACATGATCGCCTTTGCCGACGAGGAGGGGGATTTCCTCATGGTGAAGCGGATGCCCGACGGGGCGCTGTGGACCAAGGACATCCACCAGGACCAGGAGGGGCAACGACGGGTGGTGTGGACCGAACGTCCGGCGGGCGCGGACCGCACGGTGGTCTCTGCGATGCGCGAGGACCGGGCGGATGCCTACGATCCGCGGGTCCGCCCCTGGTACGTGGGGGCGAAGGCGACCGGGGAGCCTTTCTGGACTGACGTCTACGTGTTCTTCACCGACAAGGCACCCGGGATGACGGCTTCGGTCCCGCTCACGGAGGACGGCGAGCTGATCGGCGTGGTGGCGGTGGACGTGTCCCTGGAGTCCTTCTCGAGGTTCCTGGCCACCCTGGACGTTTCGGAACGTGGGGCGGTGTTCCTGGTCGACCAGCGGCGTCGGGTGATCGGCAACCCCGACCTCGGAGATCTGGTCGCGGAGACCGCCCAGGAGGGGGGCCGCACCGAGCTGGTGCTGAAACAGGCCGACCAGAGCGGGAACCAGGCCCTGGTGGCGCTTGCGTCCAGCGAGGCTTTCGCCCATGCGGTGGAGGGGCGGGGGGAACAGGAATTCATCCGCTTCGAGGCGGGCGGAGCACCCCACATCGCCGCCCTGCGCCCCATCCAGGAGGGGGCCGGCGACTGGGTCATCGCGGTGGTGGCACCCGAGGCGGACTTCCTGGCTGACGTGGAGCGGCTGAACCGGCAGAACCTGCTCACGGCCCTGTTCTTCAGCCTGGCGACCGTCCTCCTCAGCGTGCTCCTGTCCCGGCGCATCACCCACTCCCTGCAACGCCTCGTCTCGGAG
>JAFDJI010000198.1 GCA_019307545.1 Deltaproteobacteria bacterium
CGATGTCGCCAGCACACCCAACTCCGTCACCAGGGCCACCATCGGGACCAGGGCGGGGGTACCCGTGCGGAGCTTCGCCGCCCCCTCACCGAGATCGAGGGGACCATGATCGAACGCCAGCGGGTCGCGGTGCCCCCACCACCCCACCCGGTCCGGCTCCACCAGGTCCAGGAGTGGGTTGGAGATCCACGCGAACCCCGCGCCGGTCCCGGCGTGGAGCTGCTTCACCCCGCCGCTCAGCACCGCGGTCCGCGAGGGAAGGCGCGAGAGGTCCACCGGCACCGTTCCCAGGGTCTGGTAGGCGTCGAGGAGAAGCACGGCCTCCGGACACCGCTCCGCCATCGCCACCGCAATCGCATCCAGGTCGTGCAGGTAGCCCGTGCGGTAGAGCGCGTGGGAGAGGCTCACCACCGTGGTGCGCTCGTCCAGTGCCTCCACGAGGCGTTCGGTGGGGACGCAGCCATCCTCGTCCGCCGGGACAACGTGCACCTCTCCGCCGCCGCGCTCCGCCCACACCTCGTGGATGTAGTGCGCTGAGGTGAAGTGTCCCGCCGTGGTCACCAATCGGCCGCGCAGGGTTGGGAGCAGGGCCGCCAACGATTCCGAGAAGTTCGGGTACCAGAGCACGTCCCCCCGCCCCAGGTCACCGCCCACCAGGGCCGCGACCGCCTCCCGGAATGCGTCGATCACCTCCAGCCACACCCCCTCCAGCCAGGCACCCGCCCCATACACCGCACCCTCGGAGAGGTGCTCCTCGATGGCCAGGGGCAACGCCAGCGAGGGCTTTCCGGTGGCGTGGCTCGCGCAGTACACCCCGAGGTCCAGCGAGGGGAACAGGCGCCGGTACTCCAAGTCGAGCAGCGTCACGTCCAGAAGGCCCACCGCCGCCGCCTCCCGCCGCATGACCTGGGGGTCGGGGTCCGGAGCCGTCCAGCGGCGGAGCTGGTCCAGCACCGGTCGCTCCTTGAGGACCGCGCGCCATACGTCCGATGGGGCTAGCGATTTCTCGAAGAGCGTCGCGAGCTGTGGCGATGCGTTCGCGCGCAGCTTCGACAGGCAGTCGATCTGGGCCTGCACGATTTCGACGAGATGGCCGTCGATCATTCTGACCTCCGGTGCCCCCCGGGCAACGGGGCCCGCTCTGAGCGAGGCCATGCTAAACCATCCGGCCTGGAGGCCACATGTCCGTTTCACTAGACCTCACCGGACGGCATGCCCTGGTATGTGGAGCCAGCCGTGGCATCGGGCATGCCGCCGCATTGGCGATCGGCTCCCTCGGTGCACGGGTCACCTTGCTGGCCCGCTCCCCAAACCTGCTCGAGGAGACCGCCGCGGCACTCTCCAGCGATGGTGTGGACGCGGATTTCGTGGTGGCCGACCTGGACGCTCGCGATGACCTGATGGGCCGCGTGGACGCCGTGCTCGAGGAGCGGGGTCCCATCCACATCCTGGTGAACAACACCGGCGGGCCGCCCTCCGGGCGCCTTCTGGATGCGAGCACCGACGATCTCGTGGTGGCCTTTGGGCGCCACGTGCTCGCCGCCCATCTCCTGGTGCAGCGGGTCCTGCCGGGCATGGCGGAAGCCGGGTACGGGCGCATCGTGAACATCGTCTCCATCTCGGTGCGGGAGCCGATCCCGAACCTGGGCGTGAGCAACACCATCCGGGCGGCGATGGCCGGGTGGGCGAAGACCCTGTCCCGAGAGCTGCCCCCGGGGGTGACCATCAACAACGTGCTCCCCGGGTACACCGCCACCTCCCGCCTCGACGAGCTCAAGCACGCCATCTCCGAACGCACCGGGCAGACCGCCGCCGAGGTGGAGGCCGGGTGGACCGCGCATGTCCCCGAGGGCCGCATCGCCGACCCCGCGGAGCTGGGCGCGGTGATCGCCTTTTTGGTATCGCCGGCCGCCAGCTTCGTCCGCGGGGTGTCCCTCCCGGTGGACGGCGGGCGGCTCTTCTGCATCTAGGGCGGGGTGACATGTCCCTTCCCACGCTGATCTTCGACCTGGACGGCACCCTGGTGGACAGTGCCGGTGACCTTGCCGGAGCGCTGAACGTGCTCCTCGCCGAGGATGGGCGCCCCGAGTTGAGCGTGGACGAGACGCGCAGCCTGATCGGAGGCGGTGCACAAGTGCTGATCCTGCGTGCCTGGAAGAGGACCGGCGAACCACTGGATCCGGCACGACTGGAGACGCTGTACCGCCGATTCCTGGAGATCTACCAAGACCGGCTGACGGCGCTCACCCGGGTCTACCCGGAGGTGGTGGAGACCCTGGAAAGGCTCCGCGACGCTGGCTTCACGATGGGGGTGTGTACCAACAAACCCATCACCCCGACCCTGACCATCCTCGATTCACTCGACCTGAAGCGCTTCTTCGGGGCGGTGCTGGGTGGCGACAGCCTCCCGTGGAAGAAGCCGGACCCGCGGCACGTGACCGCGGTCGTGGACGCGCTGGACGGTCGCGGGAAGCCGGCCATCCTGGTGGGGGACAGCGCCATTGATGTCGCTGCGGGCCATGCCGCCGACCTACCGGTGATCGCGGTGACCTGGGGGTACGCGCGCAGTCCCCTGGTGGCGTCGGACGCCGAGGCCGCAATCGACCTGTTTTCAGCCCTCCCGGAGGCGATCGAGGACCTGCAGGGGCGCCTGTGGCTTCGGCTGCACGACGAGCCGTGAGCGCGGCAGACAGCCTTCTAGCGTAGGCCCACGTAGACTTCCGGGGCCACGAGCCGCATCTGCAGCACTACGCTGTCCTGCACCAGATCATCGGCACGCCCCGGATAGGCCACCCCAAAGTCCTGGCGGTCGATGACGAATTCGGTGCTCGCCTCGACGCCCTCGTTGGTGACCACAATGGTCGCCGGGAAGGTGATTCGCTTGGTCCGACCTCGGATGGTGAGGTCCCCGGTCACGGTGTGCGTCATCCCGTCGGCGTCCGCCCCCGGAACCACCTCCACCGACTGGAACTCGGAGGTCGGGTGCTTATCGACCCACAGGAAGTCCTCGGTCTTGAGGTGAGCGGTGAGCTTGGGATGATCCGCCTCGATGGACGCTACCCGGGCCACGTACTCCACCCCGGTCACCACCCCGTTGGGGGTCACCGTGACCGTGCCCACGTAGTCCCGGATCTGGATCGGGTGCTTCTTGGTCACCTTGGCACCGATCAAGCCCAGCTCCGACCGGGAGGTGTCGACATCGAGGATCCGCCCCACGCCTGCCGAATCCTCGTTGGTTCCCACCAGGCCCGATGGGACGTCGAGTACGGTCGCATGCGTCCTCCCCTCACCCAGATCCCCCGCGCAGGCGCCAAGGGACAAAACGGCCAGGAAAGTAAGACTGGTGCGCATCGACAAACTCCGTGGATGTCCTGCAAGGGGTATGGGCCGCCGCGGCCAGAGCAAAGCGACCCGGCACCTTTTTGACCACCGGTGACATCCCCTCGCGGTCTATGAAGCTCGAAGGGTTGCACCACCCACCCGATCGGGCGAATGGGCACGGGTCGGAAGGAGACGTGTTTTGATCGAAGTCCGTCGCGCCAGCAAAGACCAACTCGATACCTGCCTCGCCATCCGCTTCGAGGTGTTCGTCATGGGTCAGGGCGTGCCCCCGCAACTGGAGGTGGACGGGCACGACCCCGATTGTCTGCACCTGCTCGCCTGGGACCGGAACCATACGGTGGGCACCGCTCGACTCCGCATCACCGACAAGGGAAATGCCAAGGCCGAGCGCGTGGCCGTGCGCCCTGGGTACCAGAGCCGAGGGGTGGGAACGGCGCTCATGCAGGCGCTGGAAGACCTCGCCCGCCAGATGGGCCACAGAGAGCTCATCGTCACCGCCCAGCTCACGGTACTCCCCTTCTACGAGCACCTCGGGTACGTGGCCGAAGGGCCGGTCTTCATCGAAGCCGCCATCCGGCACCGCATGATGCGAAAACCACTCGGGGAAGGCTGAGGCGGCGAGAAGGGAGGAGAGCCTCCGCCGAGAAGCCCGGCGTCACCACCGCCGATTGGGCGGGTTGACTGATCCGTCAAGTGTCTTGCTGCGTCGGCCGCAACAGGATGTCGTGCACCTGCACATGTGGTGGTTGTGCGAGGACATACGCCACCGAGCGCGCGATGTCGTCGACCTGCAGCACCGGGTAGCGGCCGTAGGTCTCGCGGGCGGCCTCCTCGCTCCGGTGGTACCGAGCCGCGAACTCCGTCTCCACGAAGCCAGGGCTGATCGAGGTGACCCGGATGCCGCTCCTCAACTTGCGCAACTCCCCCCGCAGGGCCTCGGTGAGGGCGCGGACCGCATGCTTGGTCGCCGCGTACACCCCGCCGCCGGGTGCCACCCGGTAGCCGGACATGGAGGAGATGTGGATGACGTGGCCGTCGTCTCCCCGAACCCGCATGTCCTGGACGGCCTCTCGGGTGCAGATGCAAAGGGCGAGGACGTTCACCTCGAGCATGTCCCGCCACTGCTGGGTTTCCCCGGTGGCCAGGGGCGCGAGGTGGCCCAAACCGGCGCCGTTCACCAGGACGTCCACCCCACCCCACTGGTCGCGAATTCGCGCAAAGAGGCCGTCGATGGAGGCCTCGTCCCGCAGGTCCGTCGGGTGCACCAGCAGCTCACCGCCCCCCACCTCTTCCCGAAGCTCGAGGAGCCGGTCCTCGCGCCTGGCGGCGACCGCGACCTTCATCCCCGCCTCGGCGAGCCCCACCGAAACGGCGCGACCAATACCGCTCGATGCACCGGTGACCAGCGCTACCCGGCCCTGCCATCGGTCCAGGGAAACCGGACCGAAGACGCTCACCGACGCTTCTCCCGGAACTTCGCCGCGGTCCGTACCGTGGAGGCACCCAGAGCCGAGGGCGAGGCCAGCGTCGCCTCGTAGCTGGAGGTGTAGCTCACCGGCAGGCCGCTGTTCAGGTCGAAGCGCATCTCACCCGACCCATGAAGCCCCGTGGTGCGGAAGTTGCCTTTCGCCGGGGGCAGTGCGCTGTGGAGCACCAGGTTCTCCGAGAGCACCGCCTCGGTGCCCGCGACCCGCTCCAAGGTCCAGGTCGCCGTGCTGCTCACATCACCCCCCCCGGTGACCTGCTGGGCGATGGTCCACGACCAGATCACCCCCGCCTTCGCCGGCTCGGTGGGGGCGTGGATCAGGCCGCCGAAGTAGCCCGGGAGGTCGTTGGTGGCCGCCGATACCCGCTCTGGCCCGGGCGCGGGCTCCTCCTCGACCTCCTCCGTTCCTGGCTCTTCCTCAACCAGCTGTGGCGACGGCTCCGGGGCGGGTTCTTCCCCCTCCTCGGGCTCGGGCTCGGGCCAGGGCAGACGGGCCAGGAAGATCTCCCGATCGGGGGTGATCCACACCTCGCGTGGGCTGTGCGGGCCCAGCTTCCTGATCTGCCGAGGGATCTCCTCCTCGGCCTTCATGTTCCACTCGAGGTGGAAGTCGCGGTTCTCCCACATCACCTCGTACCTGGTGAACTCCTCCCGCCAGTGGAGCTCGTCTGTACCGAGGCGGCCGCCCTGGAGCACGTCCATGCGGATTGTGCTCTTGATCGCGAGGCTCTCCGGCCCCAGGGGCGTGCGCGTGGTGGAAGTGGTCTTCTCCGTGACGAACAGGGTGCCGTCCTGGGGAAGCCGGAGGGCCACGTCGAAGGAGGGGTCCGAACACCCGATGAGCAGCAGTAGCAGCGGGAACATTGCAGCCATTCTACAGAGGGAGCTCGTGGATGACAGGGGTGCCATCTTCCTTCAGGTCCACGGTCACGGTGTCCTCCACCACCCCGCGCTCCAGCTCACCGTCCACATCCATGGCCCGGACCGTGCCTGAAAACAGATAGTCGAAGCCAGAAAGCTGGGTGGCCGGAGAGTAGTTGGTGGCGTGTCCGGACGCCGTTCCCCCAGCGAGATCCGCGTCGACCGAGACGGTGCGCAAATAGGCCCCGCGGTCGCCCGGATCGTCCGTGTGGAACTGGAAGTCGAAGCGGCTCCACCCCACCAGGGGCGCCTCCAGCTCGAACAGATCGAGGGGGCGCACGGAAAGGTCGGGATCCGGCTGCGGGTCCGGAGAGAGACATGGGAAGGAGGTGCATCCGTAGGAGTAGGTCTCTTCGTGGGACGCCTGGGCCGTGCCGATGGACCCGTTGCCGACGACCACCAGCACGTCGACATCGATGGGCACCTGCGCCTCGGCGGCCACCTCGTCCACGCACTGGCGCTCGTCCTCGAGGGAGTTGCCCGCGGTGAACCAGCCGGTGACGTCCAGCACCGCCGACCGCCCATCGGAGGAAAGCTCTGGTTCACCCAACTCGATCGCGATTCGCCTCGGGTGCCACCCGTAGGCCGGGTCGTAGCAGGCCTCCCCGCCGGAGAGCGGGTAGTCCGTATCGAGGGTGAACCCGGCGATCACGGCGATCAGCTCGCCCTTGCCCTTGCGATCGAGCGGGACCTCTAGAGCCTCGGTGCTCCCCTCGGCGGTGGCGACCACGGTCGCGGTGGCGCGGGCGAAGTGGACCTTGCGGGAGGTAGCACGACCCCAGCGGACCTCCACCACAGCGCTGTCGGTGAAGGGAAGCTCCCCACAGGTGTCCGGATCGCACTGCTCTGGCAGGACCGGGTCGATGCCGGTGGTGGAGGTGCCCCCGACCACGCTCACCCGTGCCGCGTCCCCTTCGACCCCGAAGGTGAGGTGGGAAACGCGGTGGTTGAAGAACGCCCACTCGAAGCCGAACCCCTCCATCCAGGAACTCTCGGAGGGCTCCGAACACCCGACGAGCGACGCGAGCAGCACCAAGCAAACGGAACGTCCCCATGAACGCATCACGATCCCCTACGCCCCCACGCGCCCGGCGGAGACCAGCA
>JAFDJI010000845.1 GCA_019307545.1 Deltaproteobacteria bacterium
CTTTCAGTATAGGGACGGGCGGGGCGCGGGGCGAGGCCGCCGTCATCGAGATGCTGGAGGCGGTCGTTGGCGAGGGGCGGGTGACCCAGGCGCCGCGCACCCCTACCGCTTCGCATACAACGGCCTCCGCCCCACCTCGACCACCGCCTCCGCGTAGGCGACCGCGGCTGCTTCGCAACTCGGCTGGTCCCCGTGCAGCCACGCGGTGGCGAAGTTCGTCTCGGAGGGCGGCGGGAACACCTTCGCCGCCACCACGTCGGCCGCCTTGAGCGCCGCGTCCAACGCAATCGTCCCCTCGAGGGGCGGCGCGACCAAATAGGCCATCGACTGGCCCGGCTTCAGACCGGCCTCGGCCGAAAGGTAGTGGCCCAGCGAGGTGATCACGTGCGGAAACACCGCGATCTCGCCCTTGTCGTCCGCCGCGTAGAAGCAGGCATCGTGCTCCAGGCAGCGAACCAGCGCCCGCAACCCCTCGAAGACCTCGTCCGGGTCGGCACCGGCGATGACCCCAAGGATCTCGCCCGAGAGCCGACCCGAGCCGTGCTTGGCGCCCGCGTAGAAGGACCGCGCGAAGACCACGTCCACCTGCGCATGCTTGGTGGCCTCGTCCAAGGCGACGTAGGTCGGGTCGTCTTGGTCACAGGTCACCAGCCCGAGGGAGACGTGACGCTTCAAGTCGGCGCCATAGCTCTCCAGCACCGAGCGGTGGGCGGCCGGGAGGTGGCGGACGCTGAGGATCTTCGGGGGGATGGGCTCGAGGATCACCGTTCCACCTCCACCAATCGTTCGCGCTTCTGGGCCGCGCGGTAGCCGGTTCCAGCCGCCTCTCCCAACTCGGAGGCGAGCCCCGACAGGTCGAGGTCCACCCCCGAGGTGCCCTGGTCCATCATCGCCCCCGCGAGGAGCGCGAGGCGTCGCGCGGCCTGCTCGGGGGGTGTCCCGCGGGCGTGAATGTTCGACATCATGTTGCGGTCGCCGTCGGTCTTGCCGATGCGGGGTTCGTAGACGAGGTAGGCGCTGAGGCCATCGCCCGTGCCGAGCCCCGGCCGCTCGCCGAGCAGGATGGCCGCAACCTTCGCGCCGACCCGCTGCCCGATCTCGTCCTCCAACCACACCCGCGCGAAGTGCGCGCACATCGGGGTGCCCACCCGCCAGCCGCGCGCCTGGCACTCGCGAGTGAAGGCCTCGAGCAGGGTGGTCCCCGACCCCATGCAGGCGACGGCCGACAACCCGTCGGCGAGGATCGGCTGCACGTCGACCCCGTGTTCGGCCCGCGCGTCGAGCAGGGCGAGGGACCCCTCGTCGAGGCGCCTCCCGAGGTCGGGACGGAGCAGGAACTCGCGGTGGTCGCCCACCCGAGTGCGCAGGGGCAGCAGGCCGTTCTGCTCGGCCCATCCGTCCGGCAACACCGTAGCGACCGCCTCGTGTGCGACGGCCAACTCCGCCTGGAACTGGAGCACCACGTCGGTCGCGTAGCGCGTCCCCACGTGGCCGATGCCCACCAACGCGGTGGTATGGGCGCTGGCCTCTTCGGCGAAGCGGCTCCGGGTGCGCCGGGTCGGGAAGACGCGCACCGGCGGGGGCTCGGCCTTGGGCAGGGGCGGCGCGGCGGCCAGGGGGGCCTCCACCCCGAGCTTGACTCGGAGGGCTTCGACCAACTCGCGGGTGCGGCTGCTCACTGGATCACCCCCGAATCGCCGAACCGCGGGCCCGGCAAGTCGCCATCCATGATGCCGACGTCGTTCAGCCAGCCGTCGAACTCGGGGGTCGGACGACTCTGGAGCAAGCCCCGCACCGACGGGATGTCGTGATACGAGGTCGACTGGTAGTTGAGCATGATGTCGTCGCCGACGGGCATCGACATCAGGTAGGCGCACCCCGCGGCCCCGAGCAGCACCTTGAGGCTCTCCAACTCGTTCTGGCTCATGGACGCGTGGTAGGTGAAGCACGCGTCGCAGCCCATGGGAATGCCGAGGAGCTTCCCCATGAAGTGGTCCTCGAGGCCGGCGCGGGTGATCTGCGAGCCCGTCTCCAGGTACTCGGGCCCGATGAAGCCGACGACGGTGTTCACCAGGAAGGGCCTGTAGCGGCGCGCGAACCCATAGCAGCGCGCCTCCATGGTCACCTGGTCCGCGCCGTGGTGGGCATCGGACGATAGCGCGGAGCCCTGCCCGGTCTCGAAGTACATCCGGTTCGGGCCCTTGGTGGTGCCCCGCTCCTTCATCATCTCCCAGGCCTCGTCCATGAGCGCGATCGAGATCCCGAAGGCCTTGTTCGCCTTCTCGCTGCCGGCCAGGGACTGGAACATGAGGTCCATCGGGCAG
>JAFDJI010000846.1 GCA_019307545.1 Deltaproteobacteria bacterium
GATGGCCCCCCGGTGTCTTCAGGTGGGCCACCCAGACCGACGTGTCGACGAGGATCAAGGCTCGCTCGCCAACAGCACCCGCCGGGGGGGCATCTCGAGTTCGGGCATCGAGCCAGCGAGGGGGATGGCCCGTCGGCGAGCGGCCTGGTCGATCAGCGCCCGCAGACCGGCCTCGAACAGTGCCCGCTTGGTCGGTGCATTGGTGACCCGTTGCGCCTCGGCGAAGAGGGCATCGTCGATTTGGACCGTGGTGCGCATGTGTGCCTCAATCAGGCATAATTATATGCCCTATGGAGGCATATCGCCATCGCCCGTGCATATGCATTCGAGGTCGGGAACCCCTTCCTCCCACAGATGTCGCAGGGGCCATGCGACATCTTCTCCTCCTCCTTCCGGCCCTCTTTCTCCTCGCCTCCTGCCCGCGCGGTCAGCCGCCGAAGGCCCACCGGGTGGTGTGGAAGGGGGAGGGGACCACCTCAAGGTGCCCGCCACCCCCCGTGCCAAGGAGGAGTTGGCGCCCTGGCCGGAGGACCGTCCCGTCCACGGTAGCTTCGTCACCTGTTCCGCACAGCGGATGGCCGCCCCCAGGTCGCGGTTCGTGCCGGGGTGCGCGCAGTCCGCCTGCGTGGACCTCGACGGGTACTCCCAGGTGTGCAGTTGTGTCCCCGAAGACCCAGGGCGGGCCTCCTCCATGCGGGTTGTCCGCGGTGGGGTCCCGGTGCTGGAGTGGCGGGTACCGATCCCCCGGGACCCATCCCGGGAGTTCCACTTCCATCAAGGGGGCGTCGCCGACTTCGACGTGGTGCGCGCCGACCCGGACGCGGACGGGGCCCCGGAGTGGGTGGTGGCCCACCTGCGAGATCGAAACGACGTCGGCATGTCCACCTGGGACGTGGCCCTGGTCGAAGCAACGGGACCCGCTCCCCGCGCGGTGACCCTCGAGGTTGCGAACTACGGCGAGGGAACACTGGTGGGGTCCGGTGGCGGCCGATGCGACCTGCTGGCCACGGAGTGGTCGTACGGTTGGGAGGCGGGTCGGGAGCCCATCGGCTGGTACCTCGCTGGCCGGCGCATGGCGTACGCCGAGGGGCAACTGGTCCCGGTTCCCGGGGCGCCCATCCTCCGCAGGCGGCTCCTGTACAGCTTCGCGCCCGGTTCCGTGGGTCTCGGTGCCGGGTTCGCGGTGGGAACGCCGGCCGCGGACTTCGCACACCCGTCCACCGTGGCCCGTGCCGGTGAGTGGGCCGCGGAAGGCGTGCGGACCGGCGAGCGTTCGGCGACCATCCGGGCGGTGGCAGTGGAGACCGATGGCATCCACCAGGGGCTTCGGCTCGTCTTGGAGGAAGGCGCTGCCCTCGGCACGGTCTGGGGGGACCTGCCCTCCTACCAGCGCTACACCCGGCTGGGCGATGCGCGGACCGGGTTGCTCTACCCCCTCGGGGACGTGCCCGGCGACCCGTCGGCCGCGCTCATCGGCAAGAAGGTGCGGATCGCCAGCTACATGGTCGACTATTGGGAGGAACGGCAGATCGCCTGGCTGGAGCCCTCCTGATCAGGGCGTGTCCGGGGTTCCGAGGGCCTGTGCGGCGGCGCCGACGGTGGCGGAGACGATGGCGGTGGCGAAGTCGCGGTCCAGGCGATCGACGGTGTCGTCGCCGTTGCGGCAGTGGTAGGCCTCGTTCCGGTACTCCGCGGTGTCGGTGAGCATGATCGCGGGGTAGCCCTCCTCCCAGAACCGGGCGTGGTCGGAGCGCCTCAGCACAGCGAGGATGTCGGTCTCCATCTGGAACGCCGTCAACTCGAGGGCGATCTCCGAGAGCCCGATCGCCGCGGCGTGGGCGGCGAAGGCGGCGGTGTGGTCAGCGGAGGCGTAGTCGGAGACCAGCATGATGAAGTCGCCCCGGTTGTCGTTCGCCTCGACCGCTGCCAGCTGGGGAAAGACGATGCCCAAACCGGGCGGGAGGTCCTGGCTGCCCGGGGTGTCGTCGTAGTAGCCGATCATCTCGAACACGAAGGCGGCCTCGATCTCCTCGTCGTTCTCCCTGGCTTCGTCGGTCCAGGCGTCCGACCCGATCAGCCCGTCCTCCTCCTCGTCCCAGCAGGCGACCACCAGGTTGCGCTCCCACTCGGCCCCTCCGAGCACCCGGGCCGCCTCCAGCACCCCCGCTACCCCGCTGGCGTTGTCGTCGGCCCCCGGACAGTCGGGGATGTGGTCGTAGTGTGCGGAGACCACCACCATCCCCCCGTCGCCCGATCCCTCGAGCCGCCCGATGATGTTCACGCCCGTGCCGTAGTCCTGTCGCTCTACGGAAAAACCGGCCGCCTCGAAGCCCGACGCGCAGCGGTCACCCACCTGACGCCACCCACTCGAACCAGGCGGTCGTGGCACCGCGATCTCCTCGAGCAGGGACCAGTACCGGTCCGCATCGACGCACTCGCGCAGGACGTCCGGGTCGGTGCCCCCGCAGTCCTGATCCAGCAGTTCCACCGCGCCCTCGGTGCACCCCGACACCGCGAGGACGAGGAGGGCCCAGGTCGTCGCGCCCATTCGATGCATCGCCGGGCTCT
>JAFDJI010000847.1 GCA_019307545.1 Deltaproteobacteria bacterium
GGGCTCTCACACCGCCTCGCAATACAGGCGGTACACGTGGGTGCGCTTCATGAGGAAGGTGCCGGTGATCCCCGCCAGGTACACCTGCCACGCCCGGAACGTCGGCTCGCCCAGGTTGGCGACCATCGCATTGCGCCGGGCCGTCATCCGCTCGTACCAGGCTGCGGTCGTCTTGGCGTAGTGGTGGGTGAGGCTGCGCACGCGGACCACGTGGAAGCCGTTGCGCTCCAGCGCGCGCACGTGTTGGGCCAGGGTGAACCAGTGAAATCCCGGCCACACGTACTTCTTGTTGAACGCGACCCCGACTGAGAAGTCGAGGGGCAGGGGCTGCCACGGGGTCATCAGCGAGTGGTGCAGGTACCGGCCTCCGGTGCGGATGCGCTTGCGGACGTTGCGGACGTAGGGGACCAGTCCGCGTGGACCGACGTGGCTCACCATCCCAGTCGAGGTGATGTGGTCGTACAAGCGGTCGTCGGAGCGGTAGTCGCCCTGATTCAGCTCCCAGCGCTCCCGGTCGTGATCGGCCAGCATCAGCCGCCCGCGAGCGACCTGGTTGCGCGAATGGGTCCACCCGACCACCACCCCGAACGGGTGACTGTCGAGCGCGACCGCCAACTGGCCGCCGTAGCCGCAACCCACGTCGAGCAGTGTCTCGCCCTCCTTCGGCGCGATGTAGTCCGCCGCGTCCCGGAACTTGCGCCACTGGGCCTTCTCCAGCGAGTCGAACCCGTCGTGTTCGCCCGTGCCCACCGTGACCAGGTCGGGCTGTCTCAGGTCGTGCGGATGCTCCCAGATCGCGCAGGAGTACGACAGGTAGCTCTGGTCCAGGTACACATCGAGCGCCTCCTGGGCGATGTCGTAGTGGCTGCGCACGTTCACGCTGGACCGCCGCATGCCCTGGAACGCGGCGTTGCGCAGCAGCCGCGCCGCGATGTGCCAGGGCTTCAGCGAGAGCCGGCCGTGCTCGCGGATCTCGGAGAGCAGGTACAGGTTGCCCTCCAGGTCGACCTCTCCTTCCAGGAACCTCTCCAGGAACCGCATTCCGTCGAGGTCGAGCAGGTCCTGTCCGGCCGCGGGCGACCCCAGGGTCATGTGCAGGTCGTGCCCGCACCAGTGCGCGGCGTCGCCGCCAGCGGTGTAGCTGTCGCCAGTCCAGTCGGTGATCCCCACCCGCCACGGGAACTCGGCCAGCATCGCCTCCAGGAACGCACGCACGCGTTGCGCCGAGGGTCCACCCCGGTGAACACCGAGCAGGCGACCGAGCCGCGCGGGTGCGTTTGAAAGGTGCATTGGGACTCCCTTGTCTGCGATCCTACTACACCCGCTCGAGCACGGTGACCGAGCACAAGGCCCTTTCGAAACCGACCTGGCCACACACGCCCGAAGCGCCAGCCAGCCCACGGCGATGGGGTTCGCGAGGCCGGCGAAGTGGGTCAAGAGGTTGTCCAACTCCGCGCAGGCAACGCACGCGCCGGCCTGCCCGCTGGCCCATCGCTACCCGGCCCGATGCTGACGCCGCATGCGCGGCCGAGCCGAAGGACTGGACGAAGGTCACCGCACCGCACCGCCCGCCGGCCACACCCGCAGCCCGCGCACGCTTGCGGTACCACCCGAACACGGCCCGGAGGAGCACCGCCAACACCTCCCGGCACAGCCGCGGACGACGCGCCAGCCAGAACCGGAGCGGCATGGGCAGGGTGAGGACCCCCCGGCGGACTGGGACTTCCGGAAACACCAGGTGCGCCGCGGTCTGGGACATCCCTCGGCCCCCCTTCCTCGAGTCGCTCTCCCTTGGCCCGCGCTCGGTGGAGGGGGCGGGCCAGCGCTTGAGTCGGCGCTCCTGTTGGTCCAAGCTGGAGTTGGAGGGGGACCATGGTGGCACTGTTCCTGGTGATGTCAGGTCTGGCGGCGGCAGAGTGCGAGCACACGCAGGTGACCACCACCACCGAGGTGGTCGGGCTCTCCGCAGACGGGCGCAAGTGGGCGGTTCGACGAGTCGTCTACGCCATGAACGAGGCGTGCGTGGGGTTCTGCGGGTATCCGAAGCTCTCCAACCCTGCGGCCCTCTCGCTCCGCTCGGAGCCGCTTGCGAAGCGGGCTCCCGCCGCGGTCACCCTGCACCTGTGCGAGGCGTACACCGGGCCGTGTGGGGCCGAGGGGGGATGGCCGATCTACGAGCTCGCCCTCGAGGAGGTAGCCTCGGAGTGGGACATGACGTGGATAGACCCGGACAAGTCGCGGTGCACGCCCCACGAGGCCGCGGTGGTCCAGCTCGAGGCCGCCAAGGCCGCCTACCTGGCCGCGGGGGTCGAGCTGGG